>JAAZAI010000620.1 GCA_012514445.1 Lentisphaerota bacterium | reverse complement strand
GCGGGATGGCGCACCGTGTCCTCGTCGACGGGCTTGACGAACGCCGCGCGGGGGACGGAACTGGACGGCGCGACGGCCTCGGCGGCGCCGGGACGCGGAATCGTCCATTCGCTCGGCCGGTCGCGAGTGACCGCCGCCGCCGGCTTGGCGCTCGGCGTCCGAGGCGCCGCCGGGGCGGGGGTGGCTCCCTCGGCAGGCAGCGGGTTCTTGCGGGGCCGGCCCCGCGGACGCTTGACGGGCGCGGCGGGCGCCGCGCCGGACGTTGAGGATGTGGGGTTGGAATCGTGGTCTGCTTCTGTCATGTCGGCATGCTCTCCAGCTTGTGGTAGAAAATCGTTGCGGCGGCCTCGAGTTCTTCGAGGGACGCCATGTTGCGGATGACGACGTCCGCCTGCGCGGCGCGCTCGGCATCCGTGGTCTGGGCGGCAATCCGGTTCCGGGCCTGCTCGCGGGTGAGTCCGCGCGCCACCAGCCGGGCCACGCGGCTCTCTGGCGGCGCCTCGAGCGTCGCGCTCAGGCGCCAATCCCCCTGCCACCCCGCCTCGAAGAGCAGGGGGATTTGTGCGATTTTAATGGGCGATGCCGATGGGGCGTCCCTCCAGGCGAGCAGGTGGCTGCGCACCAGCGGATGGAGCCGCTGCTCCAGCCGCCTTCTCGCGTCGGCGTCGGCGAAGACGAGTTCGCCGAGGCGCGCGCGGTCGGTGCCGCCATCCGCCAGCAGATAGGATCGTCCGAAAACCGAGGCCACCGCGTCGGCGCCGCCTCCGCCGGGCCGATGGAGCGAACGCACGATCTCGTCGGCGTCCGCCACATCCGCGCCCAGTCTGGAGAGCAAACCGGCAAAGTGGCTCTTCCCACTGGCAATTCCGCCCGTCAGGGCAATGCTGAACATGAAATCTGGACCTAGGTGAAAACGGGCGCGAAATTCGCCCGATGGAAAATTAGCACCTGCTGAACTGAACCGGAATTGAAGACAACTTTATCAGATAACCTGAACCGAAGCGAGAGAAAAATACAGAGAAAAACAGGGTTGTCGCCAAGCCCCACGAGCTGACGAGCGCAGACGCAGACTGCGCCCCGGCAAAACGAACCTATCGCCGGACGGTTCTGAAGCCGTACCAGCCATACTCCTGCGTGACAGGGTCTACCCAGTGTTCGGATCCGCAACGCAACACATCCGCTTCAGCGTCCCAGTAGCCGCCACGGACGCAACGGAAACCGAAGTACTCCTCGTTCAGATCCCAACACCATTCGGCCACGTTTCCCGCCATGCCGAAGAGCCCGTACCCATTCGCCGGAAACGCCTCGACCGGATTGGTGTAGGGTAGCTCGCCTGTCGCATATCGCACATCGCTACCTTCATAGCCCTCGTCATAGTCGAATTTCCCAGCCACCCAGACGAAGTAGTTGTCCCGGTCGTGGTCAATCAAATCGCCCCACGGGAAGCGAAGCCCGATCTGCCCGCCTCGGGCGGCGTATTCCCACTCGGCGCTCGTGGGGAGCCGATAGCCGTTCGCGGCGAAGTCGCAAGTCCAATCCTGCAGATCGTAGCAGGGTGTCAGCCCCTCCCGCTCGCTCCTGGCATTGCACCACCGGACGCAATCAAACCAGGAAACGTTCTGAACGGGATGGTCAGCGGCCTTGCCGGCGCCGGTTCCGTCAAACGCATAGCCGTTGGTGACGGCCCAGGCGCGGACGTCGTTCCAGAGTTGCCAAGTCGCCTCGGTTCGATCCATGCGAAATCCGCCGCATGAGATCTCATAGTCGACCTCGTTGTCTGGGTTCGTCCCGCGATTCCATCCGGGCGGGATCCAGACCATGCCGGGAACCGGATCGGGATCCATCACCTGGACGGACATGGAGGCGTTGGTGACGTCCACATGCGTGAAGTCGGCCCATCCCTCTCCGCCGGAAAGCGTGGAGGATCGCTGGACGGTGCATTCCGGCGTTTCAGCGTCCTGGCAGGCCCAGCTCAGGACGCCGTGGCGATCCAGCGACGTGATCGTCGTCGCCCCGTTCGCGCGCATCCGGTAGAAGGCCGTTTCGGCGGCGACGGCCGAGACAGACGGAATCAGCACCGCCAGCACGGTTGACGCAAGACAACGGGAGGCATTCATGATTGCTTCCTCACACTTCCTTGTCCAGATTCTTGTCCAGATCGCGGATCGACATCCGCAGCGAACAGGTTGAGCGCTCGTTCGTATCGTGGAAGCGGGTGGCGAGGATCAGTGCCAGATGCTTCTTCGGACGCTGGAAGCGCCCCTCGACGGGTTCGGACAACGGCAGAGGATTCACGCCCGAGAGGATCTTCAGTCGATTGACGACGAGCGGGGCGTCGGGAAGGCACGGCGGCGGATCGACGCCCGCCGGCAGCGGCCCGGCGCCGGGCAACGGATAGCGGGTGTCGATCACCAGCTCCACCTTGGACGTCTTGAGCATGTACTGCAACAGCCACTCGACATAGTCGATGGCGTTGGGCCCCGCTTCCGGCGGCGCCTTCTTCGCGCCCGCCCCTTGAAACCAATTGAAAATACCCATCTCGTTGATTGCCTCCTTGTCAATCGCGTTCGGTCGAACCGTTCCGTCAGTAGAGAATCACGTCATGCTGCTTGGACAGCGCGTCGATGCGCTCCTCGCTCAAGGCGAAGGGATCGTCCGGAGCCGCCTGGGCCGCCTGGCGGCGGAGCCCTTGAATCTGCTCCTGGCTGCGCGCCGCCTGATCGACCCATCCACCGCCCGTTTCCTCGACCGCGTAGCCGGATTCTGGCTCCTCGTCCGCATCCTCCACCTCGCCAAGTACGACCTCCTCCTCCGGCATCGGTGGAGGTGGCGATTCGTCCAGGGCCGGATACACGGCTGTCTTGCGCCGCGGCTCGCCGCGGTCGCAGCCGGCGAAGAGGAGAAAGAGCAGCGCGCAGGCCAAGCCTCGTCTCATGATCGTCATCCCTCCCACGTGTCCCACTGCAGTCGATCCGGCAGCCGCGGATAGAACGGAGGCGGATTCCGGGTCAGCCGGCTGTCGAAGATGTAGTTCTTCAGATAACCGCTTGGCGAGGTGGTTCCAACGGCGTTTCGAATCAAGTTGGCGATGCCTCCGACCACCTTCAGCGTGCCGCGGAAGGACCCCCTGTCGTAGTCCTTGACGCCAAAACCGCCATCGCGGCAGATGATGTGTGCGTAGACATCCAGGTTGTTGGGCGCCGAGGTCTCGACCACGACGTTTTTTTTGGCGATCAGTCCCAGCGAGTCTCTCGAAGCGGGGTTGACAAGCGGGTCTTGCCCGTAGCGCACGTGGTTGACGATGCTGATGTTGTTTTCCGAAACCAGTGTCAAGCTGCCGCTAAACCCCTGGGGAGCGGCTATCTCGATGTTGCCCGGTTCGGTCACGGTTCTGTACTGGCGTCGATTATAGCGGTCGTAGTACATCTCGGTGTATGTGTAGGGTTCCGCATAGACGACGCTGTTCGTGGGAATCGCCACGACTTGATTCTCCCACTCGCGTTCGACATTCGTGACGAGCATCGTCGTCCCGCGAAGCTCGATCGTGGCATCGCCCTTCAGCAGCAGTCCGCCTGCGGTGTGCTGCGCCACCGCCTTGAGCGCGGTCAAGTCCACCGAGGCCATGGACTGCACTTCCGCGCCAGTGATCAGCCCCTTGTCGAAAACCGGGTTCGCCCCCGAATCGCGTTGAATCGAGGTTGGCACCGTCCAGACCCGCTCGTAGAAACGCGCCTGCCCCTGCGTGGCGATGTTCTTGTTGGTGAAGCGCAACTGCGGACGCGAATAGACCTGACCCCGGAACCGGTCGCCGGCGGCGATGACCAGGGAGAGGGCCTCCCGGTCGTACCAGAGAGCGTACCGCGCCCAGCTCATGTTCCGCAGCCCCCGGACCTGGACGTCGCGGGACACACCCTTCACAACGCCCCTCGAACGCACCTCGATGGCTTGGCCGTTCCAACCGAGGTCGCTGGCGACCACCTGCGTCTCGTAGCGGCCTTCGCCGATGGTGCCGGAAATCGTCGTGGACTCCACCAAGCCGCCGCCAACCGACAGGACGTAGGCCGCCGCGTGCTCGACCCCGGCTTCGGCAAGATAGAACGCCTGCTCCAATTGGACCTGCTTCCACGACCGCTGCATCTGGGAACCGATGCAGAACATCACCGAAGAGACCGCTGCCATGCAAATCACCATCACCAGCATGACCACGAGCAGCGTGGCTCCCTCGCGGACTCGATTGCTATGCGACTTGTCTTTCATGATACCTCCATCGTGCTTGAACCCTCTTCACTAGTTCCGAAAGGTGATCGTCGTGCCGATCTCACGTCGCACGGTCTCGCGCCCTTGCACTTTCTCGACTCGCACCGTCACCGCCAGGGAAGCGCCCGACACGGCCACCCAAGCGGCCGTGACGTCCCGCCCGACCATCTTCGCACCAGGGTTGAAGACCAGACATTCATCGTCGGCCGAATAGGAGAATCTGTTGGTCTGGGGCACGGCACTGCCCGTGATGTAGTCCAGAGTCCAGGAGCCGTCATCCGCGTTCGCGATCAGGACGTCCTGCGCATTGGCCGATCGAAGCCCCAGACGCCCGCCGACCCCGTAGACCAGTCGGCTCAAGGCCATGTTCGCCTCCGTGTCGGCGTCCATCCGAAGATTGACGCCGTGCCAGGAGGAAAAGGTCGAGACCAGCAACGTGATGACGCCCAGAAGAACCAGCACCGAAATGCCGGAGGCGATCAACACCTCGGCCAGCGTGAAGCCGGTCTCCTCGCCGCGACTGTCTTTCAAGAAAGTCCTCATGGATGAAGCGCCCGACTGTGAACGGTGGACAAGGAAAGCGACTGCGGCATCCCTGTGGGTTCCACCCAGTTCACGACCACCGTGATCCGCTTCGCCTGACCCCAGACGCTGTCTTGGACTACATCGTAGTATCCTCTCGCCGGAGGATGCCCCGGAAGGCGATTGTGACGACCAATGGACAGCTCTGTCGATAAGTAACCCTCAGACTTCAGCGTTTCCAAGGCCTCCCGCGCGATGTGCAGACAGGCCAGACGGTTCTCCGTCAACGACGCCGTTCGCCGTGCGTAGGAAAACGCGCCAAGCACCGCCGAAGCCACCAGCAGAAAGATCGCCCCGGCCACGACGACCTCGACCAAGGTGAACCCGGAACGCCCCCGGGGCACCGCCCCGGAAAAACAATCCGCACCTCCAACTGCTTGATTTCTATCGATCACAACCGCTCCGATCCGCTCGACGCCGCGCAAAAGGCAAGTACGTCGTCGTCTAAAGATAACAGCAAAATGGATGCCAAAACTCCAGAGCGCCGAAGATCCGTTCAATTGGGTTACTCACCGTCCGTGAGGGCGGCTGCCCGGCGGGGGCCAGGCAACGGGACCACGCAGATGCGGTCGCGTGCCCGGAGCCCCCCCAGGCGAAGCCGGCTGCGGCGTCCCAGGGGGCCCCGCCGCGGGCGAAGACCGCTCCGAGGCCGACGGGACCCGGCGGCGGCTTCGGCCGGAGAAGGCGGCCGCACGAGCCACGGCATCGGCATAGAGCCGGGCGCGCTCCGCGTCGTAGTCGTATTGAATCCGATAGGATTCGGGGAGCGACTCGAAAGGAAGCTTCGCGACGCCCGTGCCGTGCCGCACGGTGATGCCGTCTGGCTCGACGACCGTGACACGACAGCGTTCAAACCTCTGGCCCTCGAGCGTCACGATCTCCACGAGCTGCGTCGTCGAGGCCGCCAGCGTGGCCTCGACGACCACGACGCGATCTTCCTCCTCGGCGACACGCGCCAACGCGTCCGCATCCTGCGAGAGGCCGGAAGTCTCCGGGACCGGAACTTCCCCCGCCCGCTCATCCATGACCGCCTCCGGCCCTTCGTCTGGCTCGTCCTCCTGCGCCGCGAGATCGCCGAGCGCGGCCGTCTCCCCGGCTCCGCCTGGCGCGCCATCCCCCTTTGTCGGCTCCAGGGGCTGCGGAATCGCCGGATCATTCTCCTCGATCGACAGCCGGCTCTCCAAGGCCTCCTGCAGGCCTCCCGGCCGCTCCACGCGATTCCGGTAGAATCCGCCGAGCCACCAGCCGCCCAGAATCGCGACCAGCATTCCCAGCAAGATCGGCATCCCGCGGAAGACCGGCGCGGCGGCGTCTCGTTCCGGGCGAAGATCGTCGCGCCGGTAGGCGGTCCCCAGATATTCCTGGCAATGTCTGCACTTCCGCGCCACGGCCAGGATCGTCTCGCCGCAGTACGGACACGGCTTGTGAGCCGATGCGGCCTTGGCTGTCGCAGGAGGCATGGGACATCCCCTCGCGGGAGCCGGGTTGGCGTCCGCGCGTAGCAAAATGACCTGCTTCGCGCATTGTGGGCAGAGGGACGGCTGCCCCTCCATCGCAGTGGAAGCCTGGATGCGCCATCCGCAATGCGGACAAACCACGGTGAACTCGTCCATCACACACCTCCTTTGCTACGCCGCTCCTTCCG
>JAAZAI010000619.1 GCA_012514445.1 Lentisphaerota bacterium | reverse complement strand
TGCCAGACAACGCGCGAATGCCGGGTTTCGGAAATCCGTTCTACCCGGCCAGGGACTGGCGCGACGTCGCCAACTGCGTCGCCGCGCACGCCCGGTCGAACGCGCTGCCGCGCGCCTTCTCCATGTACAACGAGCCTCTGGCCCACTGGAAGGGCTCCCACGCCGAGCTGGTCGACTACGCCCGCGCGGTGCGCGCCGGCCTGAAGTCCGTCAGCCCCGACTACCTCGTCGGCGGCCCCGGACTCTATTCGATCCGCATCGGCGACCTGGAGAAACTCGCCCAGGCCGGCCTCCTCGACGTCATCGACTTCATCGACATGCACGCCTACGTCGGCGGCACGCCGCCGGAGGCGGATTTTCTGGACAACCTCCTCGCGCTGACTGGATGGCTTGAGGCCAAGGGGCGGCGCGACAAGCCCGTCTACCTCACCGAGTTCGGCTGGACCGCCGCGGCCGGCACCTGGCAACCGCACGTCGACCGCTGGACGCAGACGCAGTACGTCGCCCGCTCCCTCGCCCTGGGCTGGAGCGTCGGCATCGACGCGATGATCTATTTTGTGCTCGACTATCGCACGAAAAATTCCGGAGAGGCGGCCTTCTCCCTCTTCGACGAACAAGGGCGCCCCCAGCCCGGCTACGCCGCCTTTTCCACGGTCTCCAAATGGTTCGCCGGCTCGACGCCCATCGGCCATTTCACGCTCACGCCCACGACGCATCTCGTGCTCGGGCGCCGCGACGACACGCTCCAGATGGGGCTTTGGACAACGGCTGGCGCCGAAACCATCCGGCTCCCTTTTGCGATCACCCGCGCGGTCGACTTGCTCGGGAAGCCGGTGGCGCTCGCGCAACCGTTGACGGTCACGCCGGACCCCCTCTTTCTCGAAGCGCCCGCCGACGGCCTGCGCGACCTCCCCGTGCTCCCCAAGATCGCCGGATGCGATCCGTCCGCCGTTTCCGATTCCGACCCCTTCTGGCCGCTTGAGGCAATGGGCACGGCGCCGGCAACGCTGCGGAGCGGCTCCTACGCCGCATTCTCGAAGCAGGATGGACGCTGGCGGCTCCTGCCGTTCGAACTGGTGGCGCCCGTCCACCTCGAGTCCCTCGAGTTCAAATGGCCCGCGGATGCGCCCCACCCCCGCCTGGTCGCGACGCTCCAGTCCAACGTCGCGGGAACCACGCAGGCCGAGACGATCGGACTGGCGGACAAGCCCGAAAAAAAAGTCCGCCTCGAACTTCCGCCCCATGGACGACGCATCGTCCACTTCAACATGACCGATGCGATCCCCGGCCGGCGCAATCAGACCACGGTAGTCCGCAAGAGCGCCGACGGCCGAACCGTCGAGCACGTGATCGAATGGACGGCTCTCGCGGCGACTCCGCTTGCGAACCCCGGCGACTGGGCGGAGTTCTCCGACTGGGCGCCTTTCGGAGAAGTTGCCAACACGCCCGATTTCGATGACTGCCGCGGATCGCTGCGCCTGATGCACTCAGACGCGGGGCTGCACCTCCAGATCCGCGTGACCGACGACGAGCATCACCAGACGAACGCGCGCGGCGACCTCAAGGACCTCTGGCAGCAGGACTCCCTGCAAATCGGCTTTGACATGGACGTCCTCAAACCCTGGGAAGCGGGCTTCGCCGGCGCCGACGCCAGCAGCACCCTGGGTGGCCACCGCATCTTCGAATTCGCGGTCGCGGGGGCGGCGGACGGGGCTTCCACGAATGGCGTCGCGTACATCCAGATCAGCCATGATGCCGCGCTTCCCGCCGATACGGCCCGACACCACGTTCGCGTCGCCGTGGCCCGAGAGGGGAACGTAACCGTCTATCAACTGGACTTCCCTTGGGACCAGCTCGGTGTTGCTTCGCCTCTGAAGCCCGGCGAGGCCTTCGGGTTCGCGCTGGCGGTCAACGACATCGATCCCGGACGGAAGGCCCGCCGCCACGGCCTCCGCTTGTTCGACGGCATCGTGAACGAAAAGTCCCCGCGGCAATACGGCCCCGTCTGGCTTCGCCGGTAGCGATTTGCTATCATGCCTCGAGCATGCCAGCCAATCCGCAACTCCCCGACCTCCCCGTCGCCGCCGCCCTGCCGCGTCTGCGCACGGCCCTGCGCGACCACCGCGCCGCCGTCCTGACCGCGCCACCGGGCTCCGGCAAGACGACCGTCGTCCCCCTCGCCCTCCTCGGCGAAGACTGGCTCGCCGGCAAGCGCATCCTCATGCTCGAACCGCGCCGCATGGCCGCCCGAGCCGCCTCCTGGCGCATGGCCGACCTCCTCGGCGAAGCGTCCGGCGCCACCGTCGGCCACCACATGCGCCTCGAACGCTGCTTCGGCCGCGATACGCGGATCATCGTCCTCACCGAAGGCCTCCTCTCCCGCCGCATCGCCGCCGATCCTGAACTCGCCGACGCCGGGCTGCTCGTCTTCGACGAATTCCACGAGCGCAGCGTCAACGCGGACTTCGGCCTCGCGCTCGCCCTCGACGTCCAGCGCAACCTCCGCCCCGACCTGCGCATCCTCGTCATGTCCTCCACGCTCGACGCCGGCCCCGTGGCGCGCCACCTCGGCGACGCGCCCGTCGTCTCCGCCGAAGGGCGGATGTTCCCCGTGGAGACCGTCTTCGCCCCGCGTCCGAAGGCGGAGCGCATCGCCGAGCGCACCGCCGCGATCGTCCGCCGCGCCCTTGCCGAGCAGCCCGGCTCCGTGCTCGCCTTCCTCCCCGGCGAAGGCGAGATCCGCGCCGCCGCGGAGATCCTCGGCGGCGCCGCCAGCCCCGGAACGGACCTCGTCCCGCTCTATGCCGCGCTCCCCAAAGGCGAACAGGACGCCGCGCTGCGCCCCTCCCCGCCCGGACGCCGCAAGGTCGTCCTCGCCACTTCCATCGCCGAGTCGTCGCTGACGATCGACGGCATCGCCGCCGTCGTGGACTCCGGCTGCGCGCGCGTCTCGCGCTTCTCCCACGCCACCGGCATGAGCCGCCTCGAAACCGTCGCCATCGCCCGCGACCGCGCCGACCAGCGCCGGGGCCGCGCCGGCCGCCTCGGCCCCGGCGTCTGCTACCGCATCTGGAGCGAGGAGGAGGATGCGCGGCTCGACGCCGCCTCGCTCCCCGAAATCCTCACCGCCGACCTCGCCCCGCTCGCGCTCCAGACGGCCGACTGGAGCTCGTCCGCGGCGGACTCCCTGCCGTGGCTCACGCCGCCGCCGGCCTCGACATGGCGCCAGGCGCTCGATCTGCTCACCGGCCTCCAGGCGCTCGATTCCGCCGGCCGCATCACGCCGCGCGGCCGCCGCATGGCGCGTCTGGGCACGCATCCGCGCCTCGCCCACGCCATGATCGAGGCCGCCGCCTGCGGCGACGCCGAATCCCGCCGCAACGCCTGCCTGCTCGCCGCGATCCTCTCCGAAGGCCCCGCCGCCGGTGCCCGCCTCTCCTCCAACATCGCCCACCTGCTCGGCGAAATCGAAACGCCCCGCGGCGCCATCGCCCCCGCCGTCCGCCAGCGCATCCGCGAACTCGCCGCCTCCTGGAACCGCGAGCTCGACGGCCTCGCCGTGGCGGAGTCCGCACCCCGCCCCCTCTCCGTCGGGCTCCTGCTCGCCTGGGCGTACCCGGACCGCATCGGTCTCGGACGCAAGCTCGCGGACGACGCCGGTCGCTACCTGCTCAGCGGCGGACGCGGCGCGAAGCTGCGGCCCGGCGACCCGCTCGCGGCCAGCGACTGGATCTGCGTGGCGGAGATCGACGACCGCGACGCCGACGCCACGATCCGCCTTGCCGCCCCGATCGCGCAGGCCGAGGTGGAACGCCATTTCTCGCACCTCTTCCACACCGTCGCCGCCATCGCGTGGAACGCGCGGGCCAAGCGCGTCGAAGCCGCCGAACGCGAGATGTTCGGCGACGTGCAGGTGCGCGAACAGCCGCTCAAGGACCCCGACGACGCGGCGATCCTCGCCTGTCTCTGCGACGGCATCCGCCAGGAGGGCGTCGAGCGGCTGAACTGGACCGACGGCGCCCGCAACCTCCAGGCGCGCATCCGCGTCGTCGCCGCGGCGATGCCGGAGGAGGCGCTGCCGGATGTCTCGGACGAGGCGCTCGCCGCGACGCTGGAGCGCTGGATCGGGCCGTCGCTCTACGGGATGCGTTCGCTGGCGCAGGCGGCCGACGTCGACTTGACGTCGGCGCTGCTCGGCCTGCTGGGGCCCGCCGCGCGGCGGCTGGACGCGCTGGCGCCGACGCATCTGCGCGTGCCCAGCGGCTCGAACATCCGCATCGACTACACCGAGGCGCAGCCCGCCGCCGCCGTGCGCATCCAGGAGGTGTTCGGCATGATGCGCACCCCGTCCGTCGCAGGCGGGCGCGTCCGGGTGCTGCTCAAGCTGCTCTCGCCGGCGCAGCGTCCGGTGCAGATCACGGCGGATCTGGAGAGCTTCTGGAAGAACGGCTATCCCGAAGTCCGCAAGGATCTGCGCGGTCGCTATCCCCGCCATTACTGGCCCGAGGATCCGTCGCAGGCCGAACCCACGCGCCGCGTCAGGCCCCGCTGACAAACCTCAGGGTCGCCCCTTCCACCCACTCGCCGCGCACCATTCTGGAGGCGCATTCCTCCGTCCGCCCCTGAATCGAGGCCAGCATCATCCTGCCCGCCGCTTCCCCCAGAGCATGGCGGTCAAACGTCACCCGCGCCAAATCGGGCAAGTAGACGTCCTCGCGACGGGTTCCATCGCAACTGGCCAGCGAATAGTCTTCGCCATCCTCAGAAAACGGTTGCGCTTCAAGAAGCGGGACTCTATCATGCAGGGGTGGAAGCAACCCACAGGAGACGCCATGCCCCAGCACACACGCCCCAACGTCCTGCTCGTCGTCGCCGACCAGATGCGACGCGACGCGCTCGGCCTCAACCGGCCGGCGTTCGTCCACACGCCGCACCTCGACCAGCTCGCACGCGAAGGCGTCAACTTCACCCGCGCCTACTCCGCCTGCCCGAGCTGCATCGCGGCGCGGGCCTCGCTGATGACCGGACTCCGCCACGAGAACCACGGCTTCACCGGCTACGACGCGAATCCCGAATGGCGGTACTCCACGACGCTGGCCGGCACGCTCGCACAGGCGGGATACCACACCCAGTGCGTCGGCAAGATGCACGTCGAGCCCGCCCGCAACGTGATGGGCTTCCACAACGTCGTGCTCCACGACGGCTTCCTCCACGACAAGCGCCGCAAACACCGCGATCCGATGGAGTACGACGACTACCTGCCCGACCTGCGCCGCGAACTCGGCCCCGGCGCCGACATCTGCGACTGCGGCCTGGGATGCAACGGCTACGCCATGCGCGCCTGGACCTGGGACGAGAGGCTCCATCCCACGGCCTGGGTCACAAGCAAAAGCATCGAGTTCCTCCGCCGCCGCGATCCCACGAAACCGTTCTTCCTCAAGACATCCTACCACCGGCCGCATTCCCCCCTCGATCCGCCGCCGTCCTACCTCGCCATGTACGAGGGGCGACCGATCCCGCCGCCCCTCGCCGGCGACTGGACCGAAGGTCTCGCGACCTACGTCAACCCCGAGAATCCCATTCCCGAGGACGCGCATTCCCGCGAACGCGCCCGCCGCGCCTACTGCGCCCTCGTCTCCCAGATCGACTACGAACTCAACCGCCTCTTCGTCGAACTCGGCGACCTGCGGCTCTGGGACGACACGCTCGTCGTCTTCATGGCCGACCACGGCGACATGCTCTTCGACCACGATCTGGTCCGCAAGGGCGTGCCGTTCGAAAGCGCCGCCGGCATCCCGCTCGTCGTCCACCTCCCCCGATCCCTGCGGGAAGGCCGGTCGGGCGTCGTCGACGAGCGTCTGGCCGAGATCCGCGACGTCTTTCCGACGATCTGCGACGTCTGCGGCATCGCGCCGCCCGACGGGCTCGACGGGCGCAGCCTGTTCGCGGCAGGGCAGGGGCACGACGTCATCCACGGCGAGCATCCCGGCGGTTCGCTTTCCAACCAATGGCTGACGGACGGGCGCGAGAAGTACTGCTGGTTCAGCCAGACGGGCCGCGAGCTGCTCTTCGACCTCGCCGAGGATCCCCAGGAACTCCACGACCTTTCGGTCGAGCGCGCCGACCGCACCGCGCTCTGGCGGGACCGTCTCGTGGAGGAACTGGCCTGGCGGCCGGAAGGCTACGTCGAGAACGGCGCGCTTCGCGCCGGGCGCCCGACCCGGTCCTCGCAGGCCTGGGCCGGCGTCGGCCGAGCGCCATCGGCCAGTCGCCGGGGGTAGGCCTAAGCACGCGCCGTCGAGCAGGCCTGTTACGTCCCGTCGCCCGACGAGTCGCTAGCCGCTAGTCTTGAGATCCGCAGTGCCGCAGGAAGGTGGGGCGACTCCGTCCCGGCGGGCCGCACTCGGCCACGCCCCGGCGCGGGGGCCTTGGGAAGACGCGGGGGCGCTTCGCCGCAAAAAGCCCGTTTTTGTAATTTTGAACGGACTTTTTTTCGTCAAGATTACATCGCGGGGATGCGTAGAGCGCGGAGACAGGCGGCGGGAGCATGCCGTCTTGTCTTTCTAGACTGAAACCCACATACTCGCGCCTCCGCGAGTTTCCTCATTCGCCCCCGTTCCGGGCCTGATTGTAATCTTGACTTGATGTGATCTTCAATATTACATTGGCGGCTTGCCTGGACGGCTGCGCCCCGCTCCGCTGCGCAATCCGCCGCCCGCCCCGGCGACCGCCCACCCCGCCTGACCCGCCTGACCCTTACTTTTGATATCGCTTGACGGCTAACGCGGATTGGTCATACAATCGCACAAAAAGGCGGATGCAATCAAGTGCTCGATGTTTCCGTTCGAAGAGGATTCGCACGTCGATGCCTCGGTCGTGATTCGCGATTTCCTGGCGGGAAGGGCATTTCGTGAAACGTCTGTTCGTCTGTCTGGAAGGAGGATGGCCATGTCAAAACAACAAGGGCATGTGGATTTGGCTGGGGAAGGATCTTGAATTCGAGCGCATGCAGGCCGATCTCCGTCGGGCCCAGGCGTTGCTCGAAGACGAAATCAAATGTGCGAAGCTCATCTTCTGCATCTGCCGGGACATCACCAGCCGAAAAAAAGCCGAGAAGGAACGCGAGGATCTCATCAAGCGGCTGCAGGAATCGCTGGCGGAAATCCGGACGCTGAGAAAAATCCTGCCGTTATGCTCCTTCTGCAAGAAAGTCCGCGATGACAAGGGCTACTGGGAGCAGGTCGACGTCTACCTCCACAAGCACTCCAGCGTCGACGTCAGCCACGGCATCTGCCCCGAATGCATGAAAAAGCACTATCCCGACGAGTATCGCGCGATGTACCCGGACGAGTGATTTCGAAAACACGGGGCTGACTCGAAGTCCACCGATGACTTCAAGCTTGACGGCGGCACCGCGAGCAATGTATAGTTCGGCTATGCATAAAGGAGGAGGACATGGAAGCGACCGTGGTTGACCTGAGATATCGCATGAACGACGTGCTCAAGGCGCTCGAAAGAAACGAGAGCGTCAGCGTCCTGTGTCGAGGCAAGGTGAAGGGCGTGATCCGGCCCGCCGTCCGCGCCCCCGAGACCCGGATGAGCGAGCATCCATTTTTCGGCTCCAGCGCAGCGGCCGAGCCCGTCGAGAGGGTCGTTGAACGGCTCCGCGGAGGACGCTACCGTGCTCTTTGACACCGACATGTTCATCTGGGTGCAGCGGGGCAACCTCAAGGCGGCGCGGATGATCGAAGGCGCGGACGAGAGGCTTTTGTCCGTCCAGTCCTACATGGAGCTTCTCCAGGGGGCGGAGAACCGGAGGCAGCTTGAGCTGGCGAAGTCGTTTTTACGGGATTTCGGCTTTTCCACCCTGCCGTTGAGCGAGAACGTCGGGCACCGCGCCGCCGTCTATGTCGAAGAATATGGCCTGTCGCACGGCCTGCGGGCCGGAGACGCGATCATCGCCGCCACGGCCGCCGAGAACGGCCTGATTCTCTGCACGAGCAACGCAAAGCATTTCTGCCCCATCAAGGACTTGAAGACGCGAATATTCAAGCCGTAGTGTTTCATCATTCCTCCGCTACTTGCCGACGCAGAAGCGCGAGAAGACGCGGTCGAGCAGGTCGTCCGTGTAGACGCGGCCGGTGATCTGCGCGAGGGCCTCGGCGGCGACGCGCAGGCGCTGGGCGCAGAGGGCCGCGTCGTCCTCCGCCCCCGCCTCCTCGAGCGCCAGCGCCTCGCGGATGGCGTCGAGAGCCTCCGCGAGCAGCGCGTGGTGGCGTTCGGACACCGCCACGCCCTGCGCGGCGGCGATCGAATCGCGGTCGCCGCAGACCTTGCGCTTCATCGCCTCGCGCAACGCCTCCAGCCCGGTGCCCTCCTGCGCCGAAAGCGCCACCGCCTGGTAGCCCGCCGCGGCGATGCGCCGCGTCAGGGTCTCCACCCTGCCACCGGGGGCGACGTCCGCCTTGTTCAACACCGCGACCGTGCGGTCGGGCGGATAGGCGGCCTCGCCCAGCCAGGCGAGCTGGGGCTCGGGATCGGCGGCGAGGTCGAGAAGGCGCAGATTGAGGTCGGCGGCGCGAACGAGCGCGACGGAGCGGTCCACGCCCATGCGCTCGATCGGCGACTCGGTCTCGCGCAACCCGGCGGTGTCCGCGATGCGCAGCGGAATGCCGTCGAGCAGCAGCGTCTCCTCGATCGTGTCGCGCGTGGTGCCGGGGATGTCGGAGACGATCGCGCGCAGGACGCCGAGGAGGGCGTTGAAGAGGGTGGACTTGCCGGCGTTGGGCGCGCCGCTGAGGACGACGCGCGCGCCTTCGCGCAACAGCAGCCCCTCGCGCCACGTGTCCGCCAGCGCCTGGAGCCGCGCGGCGACGGCGCGCAGGCGGCCGGGGATGTCGGCCGGGGCGAGGATGCCGGCCGCTTCGTCGTCCGCGAAGTCGAGCGAGGCCTCCACGTCCGCGCAGGCGGACAGGAGATCGTCGTAGCAGGCGTCGAGCGTCCGGCCGAGGCGGCCGGCGAGCTGTTCGGCGGCGGCGCGTTCGGCGCGTTCGGACTGGGCGCCGATGACATCCATCACGGCTTCGGCGCGGCTCAGGTCCATGCGGCCGTTGAGAAAGGCGCGGCGGGTGAACTCGCCGGGGCCGGCGAGGCGGGCGCCGCAGGCGACGAGAGCGGCGAGGACGCGCTGGGCGGCGACGCGGCCGCCGTGGGTCTGGAATTCGACGACGTCCTCGCCGGTATAGCTGCGAGGGGCGCGGAAGGCGAGCACGACGGCCTCGTCGACGAGGCTGCCGTCGGCGGGATCGCGCAGCTTGAACAGGCGGAACGTGCCGGCGGGCATCTGCGAGGGCGCGACCTTGGCGCCGACGCAGAGACGGTCCGCGATGGCGTAGGCCTCGGCGCCCGAAAGTCGGATCACGGCGATGCCGGCGCGCCCGGGGGCGGTGCACACGGCGGCGATCGCGGGTTCGTCGGCGCCGGGCGTCATTTCCGCCTCGCCGCGAGGCCGCCGACGCGGATTTCGCCAGTGAATTTGCCGGCGATCTCGACGTGGACGAGACGGGGTTCGGTCGGCGCGGGATCCGTGGTGCCGCGCGCGATCCACCAGCCCTCGTTGTTGGGGAGACCGCGCAAAGCCGGCGGGAGGTTCTCGTCCCGGATGCCGACCTGGTCGTTGAAGTTCTTCGTCATCAGCACGGGGCCCGGCATGAACTTGCCGCCGTCTTCGCGCAGCAGGCGGACGACGAGCGCCACGGCGCCTTTGAAATCCTGGGAGAACGCAACCTTGGCGACGACCTCCATCTTGTCGCCCGGCGCCCATTCGATGGGCTGCGCCTCGAAGGCGATCTCCGCCGATTCGTCCTGGCTGGCGATGACGACGCAGGCGCGATTGGCGGAGGGCACGGGCTCGGAGGAGACCGTCTGCTTGCGGGCGTTGCCGAGCACGACCCGGAACGGCGCGGCGGAGAAGCCGCCGGCCTGGGCGGGGGCGAGAGGCGGGAGGCAGCTCCCGTCGCTCCACGTCGAGGCGTCGAGCCTGACGGCGGGCGCGCGGTCCGGCGGAAACGCCGCGGCCGGCCGCGCGCCCAGCAGCGCGTAGGCCACGCCGGCGCCGCCGGCGACGAGGCCGAAGAGCACGGCCGCGGCGGCGATGCGCTTCCAGCGCGCGGTGCTCTTGCGGATGAGCATCGAGACGTCCTGCTCGACGACGGCGCCGGTGGCGCGCCTGCCGGCGGCGGGGGAGAAGTCGAGCGCCTCGCGGGCCGGCTCGAGGCCGGCCGTGCGCGGGTCGCGGAGCTGGGGCACCTGTTCGGGGCCGAGGCCGTTGCGGCTGGCGGCGGCGCGGAACGCCTCGAAGTCGTAGGACACGCGGAAGAAGCG
>JAAZAI010000012.1 GCA_012514445.1 Lentisphaerota bacterium | reverse complement strand
TACGCCACCGTCTACGAAAACACTTTCGACGGACGCGAGTACACCTTCTCCTTCATCCTCAACGACACCCGCCGCACACGCGAGACGCACCGGCTCTTCTCCGCCCTTGAACGCGTGGAGCGCGCGTTCGAGCAGACCCCGCCCAAGAACAAGGCCGCCGCGGGCGCCCTGCTCGCAAGCCTGCCCGCGGGCTGCCGCGGCAGGGTCTTCTCCCTGAAGCGGCGCGACGACGGGACGTGGACGCCCGAGCGAAGGAACAAGGCCATCTCCCGGCTGACCAACCGGATGGGCTACGTGCTGCTCATGACCGACGCCGCGCCCCCGCAGACTGCCGCCGGAATGCTGGAGCACTATCGCGACAGGGACGGCGTGGAGAAGCTCATCGACAACCTCAAGAACGCGCTCGACTTCGGGCGGCTGCGCGTGCATGGCGAGCAGACCGCCGAGGGCAAGCTCTTCCTCGGCCTGCTCGCCCTGATGCTCCACGCGCTGCTGCAGCGCCGTCTCGCCGACACCCGGCGGCTCTTCGGGCGCAGGATCACGCCCAGGGAGGCGCTGCTGAGCTTCCGGCGGATCAAGTCGTCCACGCTCCCGGACGGGCAGACCCTCGTCTCGGAACCCGACAAGAAGCAGCGCAAAATCCTCGCCTGCCTCGGTCTCGACGCCGCGCTCTTCACCCCGCAGGAAACCTAGTGTTAAACGCTACCCAATTTAGGAACCTATGCTTCAGAATCACTCTTTCTGGATTGGGGGGGGGGATTGAAAAACAAAAAGTGGAACTCACTAAGAAGTTTGACACGAATGAGGTATTAGAGTCTTGTCGCGGCAAATAATGTCGATATATCTGCGGTTACTTTAGAAAATCAGGGGACAGGCGTTGATACTAAGAGTCTCGTAATTGTTTTTCCACGGAAAGCACAGAAAGCACGGAATGGCGATAGAGAATGGCGTTTTGTTGTTGCTTCTATTTCGAGGCGCTTAGTAAACAGGACGGAATGACGTATTTCGGGTTTTGAGGTGGCATTCCGGCGCAAGCCGAGAGGCAATGCCGAGGAGTCCCGTGACGTGATGGGATTTCCAGCGATTAGCGACGGGCGGAGCCCGTGGAAATCCATCACGTTTCGCGGAGATTCGTGGGAAAAATTCTAATCCGTTCGATGCGGTTATATGGTTGAAGGGAGGCGTTGAGGGGGTGTAAAATGCCAGCATGAACAGCGGGCAACATAAAGTCAAATTTGAGGGACTCTCCCGGAAATCTCTCCCTGCCCTGAGCGGAGCCGAAGGCGGCGGCTCCATCCTCGTCACCTCAAATTCTTTCAACACCTCCGGCCAGCTCCTCGCCAGCACCCAAAGCACCATCATCGGTTCCGTGCCTTCCGTGCTTTCCGTGGACCTCTACTCCTACGACGCCCTCGGCGAAGCCGTCGTCTCCGCCCGCGACATCGACCTCGACGGCCAGATCGACTTCATCGGCCCCGACGTCGTCTCCTCCAACGCCACGGAGTACGTCAATCTTGCTTCCGCCTGGTGGCGCGAATCCCGCCGGTACGCCTTCCCCGAC
>JAAZAI010000618.1 GCA_012514445.1 Lentisphaerota bacterium | reverse complement strand
GACGATGCGGTCGGTTGCGAGGACGATCCGCTCCCCGGCGATCTCGACCGGCATGAAGCGGCATCGGCTCACCGCCGTCGCCGGAACCCGTTCGACGGCTTCCGGCGCGATGCGCGTCTGCGAAAGCGACACCGTGCGCACGCCGCTCATCGTCGCGAGCAGATCCCGGAGTTCCGTCTCCGTCACGAGACCTTCCCGCAGCGCCAGTTCGGCGATGGGTTCGTCGAGCCAGCGCGCACGATGCATGAGCTCTTCGATTTTGTCGTCCGACACGGCATGGCGACGGGCGAGCTGTTCGCAGAACGCCTTGGCGCCGGCTTCCGGTGGCGCCGTTGTCTTCTGGGCGGCGGGAGCATAAGCCGCCGGCGTCGTTTCGCCTCGGGCATGAAGGTTCATGGCTTGGAAGCCTCTTCTTGGGCCGTCGTGGGCGTCGGGCCGGCCGGACGCTCCGCCGGCTTTGCAGCGGGCTTGTCCTCCGGTGTCGCGGGAGCGGCCTTGTCCGGCGGCGGGTCCGCCGAGTCGCGTGGAAGCGACAGGCAAGTTTTTTCGGCTCTTCCACGAAATTCGGAAAAACAGCGGCAAGCCCCCCGCGTCGCTGATCTCATAAGTCGTTGCCGGTCGCCCCACGGCGCCGGAACCAACAGCCCGCTTGACACCGTCCTGTACAACTGCGAGACTAACTGGCGCGTGAATGCCATCGTCAACGCCAACCAGCACACGACCGCCCTGCACTACGACGCCCTCGGCCGCCTCGCCCGCGTCGCGCCGCAGGGGCACCCGGACGCCGCCTTCGAGTACGCCGCCCTCGGCCATCTCGAAAAGGTGTCCGAGCCGGGCCCCGACGGCTCGGTCCGCGAGACGCTGCTGGAGAACAACGCCTTCGGCCGACCGACCCGCGTCGTCCATCCCGACGGCGCCGAGGAGTCGTTCAAGTACGACGCCCACTGGCGGCGCGTCGTCGAGAGCGTGGACGCCCTCGGCCGCACCAACGCCTACGACTGGGTGCTCGGCGTCCCGGTGCTCGCGAAGCGTTTCACCGCCTCCCGCCCCGCCGGCATTCCGCTGTTCGCCCTCTCGCACGATCAGCAGATGAACACGCTGTCGATCTCCGATCCCCTGGGGCGCAGAGCCGAATCGTACGTGCTCGACGCGAACGAGCGCGTCGTCGCCGTCACCAACCTCGAAGGGCAGGCGATGACCCGCGAGTTCCTCGTCGGGGGCGTGGTGGGACGGATCGGCCGCTACGACGGCTCCCAGGTCTCCTTCGACTACTCCGGCGACGGCGATCTGCGCACCGTCGCATACCCCGACGGCTCCCTCGCCTTCACCTACGACCGCGACGGCCTCCTGCTCACGGCCTCCGGCGCGGCGGGAACGGTCGCGAACGAATACAACGAGGCCGCGTGGCTGACGAAGACCCGCGGCGTGGACGGCGCCGAGGTCGCGTATGGCTACCACCCGGCGGGCCAGGTTTCCAACGTCGTCACCGTCGCCGGCGCCACCGGCTACGCGCTCGACACGGCGGACCGCCTCTCGCGCATCGCCGCGCCCTCCGCCGCCTTCGACTACGCCTACAACTCCTGGAACGGTTATGTCTCCGCCGTCACCAACACTGGTGGCCTTGTGTCCGAGTACCAGTACGACATCATGGACCGCCCGACGAACATCGTCTGGCGCAAGTCCAACGGCTCGACGCTGGCCCGTTTCGGCTACGCGTACAACGCCGTTGGCATGATCACCGATCACGCCAGAACCGTCGGCGCGACCTCGACCGCGACCGCCTACGGCTACGACGACCTCGACCGGCTCGCCTCGGAGACCGAATCGACGGGCGCATCCCGGACGTACGGCTACGACCTGGCGGGGAACCGCCTATCGAAGACGCAGACGGGCTCCACGCCAATCGCCTACACCCTGGGCATTGGCGACCGGCTCGCCACCTACACGGGCGGCTCGTATTCCTACAACGCCGCCGGATGCGTGACCGCCATCGACCGGACGGGAAGGCCCGACCTCGCGCTGACCTGGAACGGGCAGTACCAGTTGACGTCCGTGTCCACCAACGGCGTCGTGGCGGAGTCCTACGCCTACGATCCGCTCGGCCGCCGCGCCTCGACAACCACCTCCGGCGGCGTCACGGTGCGGCATGTCTACGACGGCGCCCACTGCGCGGCGGACATCGACGCTGCCGGGGCTGTCGTCCGCTCGTACACCTGGGGGCCGGGAATCGATAATCTCTTGGCCGTCACGTGCCACAGTGGTTCCTCTGCCACGACCTACTACGCCCTCACGGACGTCCAGGGGACGGTCCACGGCTTCGCGGACGCGAGCGGGGAACTCTTCGAGACCTACGCCTACGACGCGTGGGGGAACGTGCTGACTGTGCGGGACGCCAACGGCCTTCCAATCCCAAATCAGCAATCGCAAATCGACAATCGCTTTCTCTTCCAGGGCCGCGAATACAGTTGGGCGACGGGACTCTACAACTTCCGCCTCCGCTGGTACGACCCCGCCACAGGCCGCTGGATTTCAAAGGATCCCATCGGCATCAGCGGCGGGCTGAACCTGTACGCCTTCTGCGGGAATGATCCGGTGAATTACATGGATCCGTGGGGGCTGTGTAGGGATGATGAAGGGTTTAGCTTGTTGAATTGGCTGAAGAATGATGCTTTCAATGTTGAAACAATCTGCCAGGCGTGGGAGTTGCTGAGTGGGGCGGACTATTCTACCGCTCGTGGATGGGGTGAAGGAGCATTAGGTCTAATTGGCGGGCTGGCGAACGTTGTGGATGCAGGTTTTAACCTCATTCCGGGCAAGGGCCAAGCAGAAGCGGGGGTTAAGACTGCTATAAAGAAAGGTGTTAAGTCCCTGACCGAACATCAACTTGCTAAACTTCTTAACCTTGGGGCAAAGGAGAGCATTCATTCCGTGAAAAAAGAGATTCTGAAAGATGCTGGAGGGGATGTGTTAAAAACGGTGGGCAAGAACCCGAATATCGCGGTAGATGCTGGAGGAAAGATTGTTTTCGAAAGCCAAAAGAAGAAAGGCGTATCGGTAACGACTGATCTTCTTTTAGAAAATTACAGGAAGTAGGCATCGTATGAAAATAGACATCCATCTCTCACTTTACGGAGAGAAGTTCTCTCCGGCACTCTTGAAACTTAGAACAGGTTTAGCACTGACTGAAACTAATGAAGTGGGCGATTCTGTGTCCACAAAAAGATTCTCAAACGGTCAGCTCCCATACGGAAGTGCAACATTACGGTTGCATGACCCAACTGACGAATATGGGCCGCAAATTGAAGCTCTTATTTCTGCGATGGAAACGAATATAGATGCAATTCGGCAGAGTGGTGCTGAAGATTTAGTTTTGTGGATTGTTGCCTACTCCGAATCTGACGAGCAGTGTAATCTGGAATTGTCGCCTATTGAAATGGGCAAGCTTTCTTCTATGGGAGTTTCTGTTGCTATTTCCGTACATGATATGAATTAACTTTGGTGCTTTTGAAGATGTCTATGCCGACGAGTGCGTCAACGTCGATAGTGCGTATCAGTTCAGCCGGGGAGCTGGGGCGTTCAGCCGAGACATGCTATTAACGGCGGCAGTACCGAACATTAGTACATGGGTCAAGAATCCGGCAATGTATGAATTGGGTTCAACGACAGTCTCACCTGAGACTTGGCAGGTAATCAAAGGCCTTGATACGATAAGCCGAGGCAAATACCTGCTCAAAGCTGCAGACGGGAACTTCTTGAAAGCATCTTTGCAAGGTTTCAAAAATGCCTCTCAATTCATATCCACAATTACAACCGGGCTAACCCCAGGTGCGAACTTGTTAGGTATAGGGGCATTGGAAGCGGTTGATTCTCAAACTCGTTAACGAGAAATCTTATGACACTTTTTGAAATGTTCATGTTCGTCACCATCATCTCTGCGGGACACTTTGCTGGGGAAGTCCTCGAAGCTAGGATGGGGATCAAAGGCTGGTTTGCAGGGTGCATTCTCGGCATTGTTCTGTCCGTAAACATCTTTGCGGTAGTCACTCGTCTTGTACGGCGTCTTTGCAAAAATAAAGAGCCTCCAGCTTTGGGGCGGGGTTAGGAACGCCCGGCGAGGGCCATGTTTTTGTTACGCAAACATGTGTGAATAGGGCGTTTTGATAGGATTTGAACCGGCGGGAGGCGTTATGGAAGACGGCGGAATTGTTTTTGTCATCATGGGTTTGGTATTTGGACCCGGTATCGTGGCATTCCTATTTGCCGCTTTGCGGTTCCGGCATCGTCTCTTCCAGGAAGAGGCAGGGGCGCAGGAGGTCGAGACCGTGTTGCCAACGGGTCTGCGCCTTGAGGGTTTGCAATATAGCGGACCGTTCAGCCGTGTCAGTGTGTATCCTGCCTTTATCGCCATTCGAGCACTGGGTGCTTCTTGCATGATAGGCAAAAGAGACATTAGTGACGTGAACATGTCCAATGGCGAATGGGTTACGCTTGGGTATCTCCAACAGGGTCATCGTCACGAGATCAAAATTCTCACTCCGGAATGCGACCGCTTGTTGAAGGCTGTTCAAACCATGATGAAGGGAGTAACGCCATGATTCGACTTCTCGTTTACCTTAAAGGTTTTGCCAGCGGCGCGTTGGGGATGTTGTGCGGCTATTTGCTTGGGTGGTGCGTCGTTTCGATGCTGCATGCCGTTCCGTTTCTACGAATTGGACGTTTTGAAGTCCGCGGCAATATTCCAGGGATGATTTTTGGCATCGTGATTGCAATCCTTTGCGCGCGCTCGACGATGAGATCAGAAATCAAGCGTCAGAGAGAGCAAATCCTGATGGTTCGAACACCACCAGAAGATCGTCATCATGTTCATTCATATGGAATATGGTTGAGATGAAGGAACCATGTAAATTGCCGTCAATCGGCTTTTTAGCGAGACGACCAGCAGGGATCAAATGACAATACTGCATTACATTGCCATCGGCATCATTCTCGTTTATGCTCTCTTTTTGCCCATTGGCTGTATCGGGTTTATTTCCCCACTCGTGAGCATAAGGAGTTCCAAAACACCCTTGAAACGAAAGGCGTCATGAGCGACACCTCTCATGTTCTGATCTCCTATAAATCACAACACGTTTCCTTTCCTCCTGCGGATAGCAATATCGTCGAGAGTCTCCTCGTGACAGGTGCAAGCATTGAATCCTGTCCGCGCTCTGATTCCCAGTTTTTCGTATGAAAACAAGAAAGCGAATACGACAAGCGCTCGTGTGCGCGCTTCTCGCGCTGATTGCGGTTGCATTGGTGTTCTGGCTTTATCAGCAACCGGAGGCGGGATCCTTTCCGCAAGCGCAAGCACTCGAATCAGGCGTCAATGTCGGTGAAATGGCCGAGAGGGCTCCTGTCGATGAGACCTCTGTGTCAGCGGTGGTCAACCCTGCGCCCACCGTCGTCCGTAGCTCGTCCGCAGCAATGGTTCCGCCGCCGGTGCGCGAAGCGGTGGACGCCACGGCCAGGGTCGAGACGTTGCCACAGGCCGAGGACTACGAGGCGATGCTGGTGGAGGTGTCGGGACTGGGCGACAGTCTTCCCGACAGGCAGATCGCCGACCTGTACGGATTCCTGAAGCGGCCGTTGCACCAGTTCAAGGACATGGACGCGCCGTCCGTCGCCTCGCTGAAGAACCAGGTGATGGACAGGTTGCTCGAACAGAAGACGCTACCCACCGACTACGCAGGAAAGGCTTCCGCCGCCACCCTTCGCGCCCTCGCCGACGATCCCGCCGCCAACACCGTCCTCCGCCTCGCCGCCCGGCACGCGCGTTCCCATCTCTCCGAATGAGATTCGCGGGAATGTATCCATAGCCACGAAAAACAAAAGTGCACGAAAATCCATTCTGGCGCTTCCCTTATTGGTGGCAACGCCCACTCGTCGCCGCCGCCCCGGCCATTCCAGCTCCTTGGCGTTCTTGGCGAGCTTGGCGTGGGACGATTTCACGCAAAGGGCGCAAAGCCCGCGAAGGGGAGTCTTGGGCGCAGCCCTT
>JAAZAI010000077.1 GCA_012514445.1 Lentisphaerota bacterium | reverse complement strand
CGCCGGGCTTCTTCGGCCATCATTGCCTGCTCGTCCGCGGCGAGGCGCGCCGCATCGCGGCGACAAGCCGCTTCGCCTTCCCGAAGAGCCTCTTTTTGATCGGCAAGCCTCTGATCCAGCGAGCGGATCTGCGCGATGACGGGCTTTTCGGCCTCCAGGGCGCCTTTGGCCTTGTGCGCGTCGTCGTCGGCCTGGCGCGACGCCTCGGCCGTCGCCTGGGCATCGGTTTCGAGGGCGGGGAGGGCGGACTCCTGTTTCGTCAGCGCCTCGTGGTCGTTCCGCTGTTGCGCGCGTGTCGCGCGGAGCGTGGCGAAGGCGCCTTCCAGCGAAGCGGCCTTCAAGGCCCGGGCGAGTTGTTCGGCTTCCGGCTTGAACGCCTCGCGCGTCTTGTCAAGCTCGCCGGCCTGTCCGGCCAATTCGTCGAGCTCCTTCGCGAGTCCGTCGAGCGCGGCGAGCCAGGCGATCGCCTTCGCGGTGATGGATGACGCGTTGGCGAGGTCGGTCTCCTCTTTCGTCTTGGCCTCGATGGACTGGCCGATGTCCCGTTCCTGCGCGGCGTCGAGGATCGCGATGGCGCTCGTCTCCGCCTTCAGTTCGTCCAGGCGGGCCTGCTCCGCGCGGTTCCGCTCGTGGACGCGGATGGAGATGTCGCTGTAGATCCGGGTGCCTGTGATCTGTTCCAGAATCGGGGATCGCTCCTTCGGACTCGCCTGCAGAAATGCGGCGAATCCGCCCTGGGCGAGCAGCATGGTCCGGGTGAAGCGGGTGAAGTCCATGCCCGTGACCGACTCCACTTCGGCGGCGACGTCCTTGAGTTTGGCGTGGAGCACCTTGCCGGTGTCCGCATTCGAAATCTCGTGCCGGGCGTCCTGAAGCCTGCCGTCCACCCGTTTGCGCGCGCGCTGCTGGCTCCAGTGGCATCGGAAACGCCCCGCCGGGGTCTCGAAGACCACTTCGGAGAAGCACTCGCCGGTCTGGCGGGACATGATCTCGTTTGCGGTCGTGATCTTGTCCAGGCGGGGCGTGCTGCCGTAGAGGGCGAGGCAGATGGCGTCGAGGATCGTGCTCTTGCCCGCGCCCGTGGGGCCGGTGATGGCGAAGATGCCGTCGGAGGCGTAGGCCGGGTGCGTCAGATCGATCGTCCATTCGCCGGCCAGCGAGTTGAGGTTCTTGAAATGCAGACTCAGGATTTTCATGGGTTCACGCCTCGTCGACATCGCGCGTCTCGAGTTCCATCTCGATCTCGCGATAGGCCATGAGCAAGTCGGCGCGCTGCTCCTCCGGCACCTGCCGCTGGTCGAGGCAGCGGCGGAACACCTCCTCCGCATCCAGGTCTTCGAGGGTTTCGTCCGCCTGGATCCGGCCGAGGACGCTTTCGACCCTGCGCGTGTTCTTCACGCGGAGGATTTCGATGCGCGTGTTGGCGACGGCGGCGTCGAGGCGCGCCCCCAGATCGCCGAGGACCTCGTCGCCTTCGTAGACGACTTCGACCCAGGCCGTCGAGCCGGCCGCGGCCAGCGCCGCCAGATGCGCGGCGATGGCGTCCCAGTCGCCCTTGATGGACTCGAGCGTCTGGAACTCGGGCACGTCGAGGCATTCGATGCGGGGGAGGGGGCCGCGGCTCGCGTCGAGGGCCGAGTCCGCCGGGACGGCGCCGCCGCCCGATGCCGGGAATTCCACGAGCACCACGCGCTTGCGCTGCCCCGCCTCGCCAAATCCCATGGGCATGGGCGAGCCGCTGTAGCGGATGGTTTCGGCGCCGTTCACGGTCTGGGCGACGTGGAGGTGCCCCAGGGCGATGTAGTCGAAGCAGTCGGGGAAGCCTCCTGGCGCCACATGGGCGAGCGAACCGACGTACAGCTCGCGAACTCCGTCGTCGTCGACCGTCCGGCCGCCCTCGGTGAACAAATGCCCCATGCCCACGATCGGCGGGACGTTCGCCGCCGGCGCGGCCGCCAGCAGGTCCTCGCGCACGGCGAGGGCGATCGCGCCCACTTGGCGGTAGTGCGCCGCGATCCCCTCGACCAGCTTCCGGTTCTTGTCCTCGGCCGTCTCGCCCGCTTCGACCGTGCGCACGTCCCGGTCCCGCAGGAACGGCACGGCGCAGACGATCAGCTCCGGCGCCCCGTCCGCCGTCCGCAGCACCAGCACTTCGGCCGCGGGGCCGTCGGTGGCGCAGCCGACGACGTGGACGTCGAGGGCCTTGAGCAGCTCGCGCGGCGCGTTCAGGAAGGACGGGGAGTCGTGGTTGCCGCCGATGACGACGACATGGCGGCACGGCGTGGCGGCCAGCCGGCTCAAGAACCGGTAGTACAGCCCCTGGGCGGTGTTGCCGGGCGCGATGGAGTCGAAGACATCGCCGGCGACGAGTAGCGCGTCGATCTCCCGCCGTCGGATTGTCTCCTCCAGCCAGCTCAGAAACGCCTGCGTCTCGTCGTGGCGTCTGCGGCCGTGGAGGTTCCGCCCGATGTGCCAGTCGGACGTGTGCAGGAATTTCATCATGGCGCTGCTCCCCGAGCGCGGTGCTGGTTGCGGTCCGGCTTT
>JAAZAI010000076.1 GCA_012514445.1 Lentisphaerota bacterium | reverse complement strand
GTCGAGTTCAAGGAGATGGCCGTCAACAAGGACAAGCAGGACCTCTCCGGCGGCACGGCCATCGCCCGCTCGGTGGCGGGGTTCATGAACAGCCTCTCCGGCGGCGTGCTGCTCATCGGCGTGCGCGACGACGGTTCCATCCGCGGCGTCGACCCCGACTACCCCCTCGTCGACAAGGGCAAGGGCAACTGGGACGGCTTCTACCTCTTCCTCAACAACCTGCTGCGCATGCGCCTCTCCGCCGAGAACCCCTTCCTCTTCTACACCATCGAGCGGCGCAAGGCGATGGACCACGACGTCTGCGTCGTCCGCGTCAAGCCCGCGCCCAAGCCCGTCTATCTCGACAAGCACCTCTTCGTGCGCAGCGGCGCCCAGACGATCGAGATGCTCGGCCCCGACCTCGTCCACTACGTGGCCACGCGCTGGCCCCAATGACCCCCCTTCTCCCCGAAAGACATCCCACGCCATGATCTCCTCCAAGGAAAACGCCCTCGAACGCAAGATCGCCGCCTTCATCCCGGCGGAGTCTCCGTGCCACGCCCTCATGCTTGCGCTCCTCGCGGATCGCGAACTGCATGAAATGCAGGAGCACGCCAACACCGTCTCGATCCGCCGCCTCGGCTACAACGACCACGGCCCCGTCCACATGCGCCAGGTCGCCTACAACGCCATCCGCATGCTCTCGCTCCTGCGCGACGCCGGCATCAAGACCAACATCGAGGCCGAAGGCGCCGGCAGCTACGACGACAGCCTCTGCGCCGTCTTTCTCGCCGCCTTCCTCCACGACCTGGGCATGACGATCGGACGCGACGGCCACGAGCACCTCTCCTGCTCGCTCGCCCTGCCGATCATCGACCGCACGCTCGCGGGCGTCGTCCCGGACGACCTGCACCGCCGCGTCGTCATCCGCGCCACCGCCCTCGAGGGCATCGTCGGGCACATGGGCTCCCAGCGCATCCACTCGCTCGAGGCCGGCGTCATCCTCGTGGCCGACGGCTGCGACATGACGAAGGGCCGCGCGCGCATCCCGATGAGCCTCAACACCACCCCGCGCATCGGCGACATCCACAAGTATTCCGCGAATTCGATCGAGAAGGTCGACATCCACGCCGGCGCCGAGAAGCCGATCCTCATCGACGTGGCGATGTCCGGCGACGTCGGCTTCTTCCAGATCGAGGAGGTGCTCATCCCCAAGATCGACTCCAGCCCCGCCAAGCCGCACGTCGAGCTCTACGCCGGCGTTGTCGACCAGCCCCGCAAGCGCTACCTCTAGGAAATCCCCTTCCATGCTCCGGCTCACGGAAATCAAACTCCCCTTCGACCACGCCCCCGACGCCCTTCCCGCGGCCATCTGCAAGACGCTGCGCATCCCGGCGACGGCGCTCCTGCGCCACACCGTCTTCCGTCGCGGCGTCGACGCCCGCAAGTCCCACGCCATCGTCTTCGTGTACACGTGCGACGTCGAGGTGGCGGACGAAGCCCGGCTGCTCGCCAAGTTCAAGGACAGCCCCCGGCTGAGCGTCGCGCCCGACATGGCGTACCGCTTCGTGGCCCGCGCTCCCGAAACGCCGCTCGCCGAGCGTCCCGTGATCATCGGCATGGGGCCGGCGGGCCTCTTCGCCGGCCTCGTCCTCGCGCAGTCCGGCTTCCGTCCGATCCTCCTGGAGCGCGGCAAGGTCGTGCGGGAGCGCGCCAAGGACACCTTCAATTTCTGGCGCAAGGGCGTGCTGGATCCCGAGTCGAACGTCCAGTTCGGCGAAGGCGGGGCCGGCACGTTCTCCGATGGCAAGCTGCACTCCCAGATCAAGGACCGGAAGCACTACGGCCGCAAGGTCCTCGAGGAGTTCGTCAAGGTCGGCGCGCCTCCGGAGATCCTGTACGTCAGCAAACCCCACATCGGCACCTACAAGCTCATCGGCATCGTCGAGAAGATCCGCGCCGAGATCCTGGCGCTCGGGGGCGAGATCCGCTTCCAGAGCCGGGTGGACGACCTCGAGATCGAGGCCGGCCAGGTGCGCGGCGTCGTGCTGGCGGGCGGCGAGCGCATCGCCACGCGGCACCTCGTCGCCGCCATCGGGCACAGCGCTCGCGACACGTTCGAGATGCTCCATCGACGCGGCGTCGCGATCGAACCCAAACCCTTCTCCATCGGCTTTCGCCTCGAGCACCCTCAGGCGCTCATCGACCGCGGCCGCTACCGCAAGGACGCGGGGTATCCGCTGCTGGGCGCGGCGGACTACAAGCTGGTCCATCACGCCGGCAACGGCCGCTCGGTGTACAGCTTCTGCATCTGCCCCGGCGGGATGGTTGTGGCCTCGGCCTCGGAGACCGGGCGCGTCGTGACCAACGGCATGAGCCAGTATTCGCGCAACGAGCCGAACGCCAACAGTGCGCTGGTCGTGGGGATTTCGCCGGAGGACTATCCCGGCGGATCCTTGGCGGGCATCGCGTTCCAGCGGTTCTGGGAGGCGCGCGCCTTCGAACTGGGCGGGGGCGACTACTGCGCGCCCGGCCAGCGCGTGGGCGATTTCCTGGCGGGGCGTCCTTCCACGGTCTGGGGAGCGGTGCGGCCCTCCTACACCCCGGGCGTGAAGCCCTGCGATCTCGCCACCGCCCTGCCCGGCTACGCCATCGACGCCCTGCGCGAGGCGATTCCGGCCTTTGCCAAGCAGATCAGGGACTTCGATTTGGCGGACGCCGTGCTGACGGCGGTGGAGACCCGCACCTCCTCGCCCGTGTGCCTGCGCCGCAATCCCGACGATCTCCAGAGCGTGAACGTCCGGGGTTTCTATCCCACCGGCGAAGGCGCGGGCTACGCCGGCGGCATCCTCTCCTCCGCCGTCGACGGCATCGCCGTCGCCGAAGCCGTCGCGCTTTCCATCTCCTAGTCGATTCAGTATTCGAGGCATGGGGGTGTGGGAGTTATCTTTGTCGCGAGATAGAGCTTTGTCGATCCTGCAAGAGTCGTGAAAGCGTGTGAAGAGTGTGGGAATGAGTGGGAGTGGGAAGCGACAACAAGACCAGTTGTGGCGAAAAGCACTCACACGCGCCCACGTGGGGCGCGACGAACTGTGGAATCGGGACAACCCCGGACAACATGTTTCAATCCACGCGCCCACGCGGGGCGCGACGGGCGGCAAAAAACGCGAGCAAAACAGGGTAAAAGTTTCAATCCACGCGCCCACGCGGGGCGCGACATGAACCACAAGCAGATCGGCGACACGATCTACTTGTTTCAATCCACGCGCCCACGCGGGGCGCGACGGTC
>JAAZAI010000617.1 GCA_012514445.1 Lentisphaerota bacterium | reverse complement strand
TCTGGAGCGCCCCGGAGTCCTGGCCGGACTCCGTGTTCTCGTCCGGCTGCTCGTCCTCGTCGTCCCCGCCCCAGAACGCCAGGGCGTCCGGATGCGGTTCGATCTCGTCGATCGGGATCCACTTCGTTTCAACGGGCTCGGCCTCGAAGCCGGCGCGATCCTGCGGTGTCTCTTGCTTTGTCATCGTCTTGTTTCCTTTTACCTGCGTGGTCGTCATTTGACGACGGTGGGGTGATTCACGAATTCAGTCAGATTCAGCCGGTTGAAGAGGTCGCTGAAACGGCGTCCCTGTGGCGTGGTGCTCCACCAGCCACAGACACCCAGTTCGACGAAGCCCATCTCCTGGGCGCGCTTCAGCGCCCTGGACCAGCATCCGCAGCAGCGTTCGAGGTTGGTCGTCGCGAAGTCCGACATCTCGCCATAGCCGTCGAACGCATCCAACGGCAGACCGTACACCACGTCGCGGCGGCGGAAAATCGTGAAGCCGTGGAGCACCTTGAGCAGCAGCAGGAAGGCGTAGTCGACGGTCATGTCCTCAGTCTTGTCGATCCGCTTCAGTTGCATGCGACCTCCCACGCCCTCACCAGGGCCACGGCGATCCAGACCCCGGCCGTGACCGCGGCGAGGCGCGAGCGCCGCACCTCGCGCCAGGCGCGGCGCATCAGCCGCCCGCGCACCCGCCAAACCCGCCGCCGGCGGTCCCGCCTCGCGCGTCCCTCGCGCATCGCCGCGCCGGCCCGCCAGAAGTCCGTCCATTCGAATTCCCCAGTCCTGTCGTCTACCATGGCATCCTCCGTTCCTCCAGGCCCAGCTCGATCTCCACGAAGGCCACCGTCTGACCCCGCGCGATCTTGTAGTGCCGGCAGTACCACTCGCCCATTTTCCACTCGTCCTCGAAGCCGTCGAGGCGGGCGAAGACGTCCTCGTCCTCCTCGCAGAATCCGTCGACGGTGGGGACGGCCGCGCCGTCGTCGCGGATCGTGATCCCGACGAGGCGTGCGCCGTGCACCGTCGCGATGCCGATCACGCGCGCCCCGCTGATGAGCGCGACGCGCTCCCCCCTGCGCGGCACCGCCGCGCCGTCGCCCTTGCGCAGCGTGATGCGCTTGCGCCCGTCCAGAATGGGCTCGATGAACCTCTCCTCGAATTCGTAGCAGATCATGCCGGTTGTCCCTCCAAGTTTCCAGTTTCCAGTTTCAAGTTTCCCTTCACCAGCTCCACCACCGCCTTGCGGGCGGTCTCCAGCTCGCGCCGGATTCCGCCCAGCCTCGCCGCCTGCTCGAACACGAGCCGCTCCCCGTGCTCGAGCTGGGCCGTCAGCTCGTCGATGCGCCCGATCAGCGCCATTACGTTCTGCTCCGGGCTCATTTCACGCCTTTCCCGAAGCGCTTGTTCGCTTCTGCTGCGAACTTGGCGATCTCCAGCCACCATTCAACCTCTTCGGCGGCTGCCATCTGCTCGATGGCTCCATCGCAGACCAGGCGGCGAGCGTGCCGGATACAGCGGTTCAGCTCGCGAGCCTTGACCTTCGGGTCGTCGGCGCGAAACAGGCGGAGCGCCCGTTCGATCTGAGAGACGACGTCCGGCATTCCGCTGTAGTCGGTCATCATGCGGTTGTCGAGCGGATCATGGATGAACTCCTGAACCGTCTGGACACGCTCGACGAACATCCCTCCGTTTTTGTCCATGACGATATAGACGCATAGCTGGCGTATGCACTCGCTCATGCCTCCACCCTCCCTTCCTGTTTTCCCGTTTTCCCGATTGATTCATTCGCGTCCATTCGCGTCCATTCGCGGTTCCCTGAACCCTGAACCCCGACCCCCGGACCCTCTCCCCCTGCGCCCTTCGGCGCGCCGATCCGCATGAACGTCCATCCCTGGCCGAAGTCGCAGACCTTGTTGCCCCGGCCGTCGACCGGGCAGGGGACGAAGAACTCGCCCCTGCGCTGCGTCCCCAGGGCGCAGCGGTAGCACCTCGGCTGGACCCGGTGGTCGCGCGGGATCAGCACGTAGCGCCGCCCCGCCACCTCGTAGACCAGATGCCCTCTCATGTCCGTTCCTCCCAGTTTCCAGTTTCGAGTTTCAAGTTTCCACCACCTCAGCCCGCGCAGCCGAGCCTTCGCTTGATGCGCTCCAGGGCCCTGCCGATGGCGGCGGCGTTGGAGCGCGCCCTGGGCAGGTCGGCGAGCGTGACGCGCCGCCACGCCTCCTCCCCCAGGACGAGCCCCTCCAGGATGCGCCTCGCGGCCCTCAGCTCCTCCGCCGCGTTCTCCGGCGCCATCACCTCCGTCGCGCCGTCCCCCACCTCGTACACATGCCGTTTCTTCATGTCGTTCTCCTGTTGTTTTAGCCCCAACGCTCGGCGCCGTACATCCCGACGAATGGCCCGATGAAGAATCCGCCAACAGTCCCCACGATGGTTGCCCCCTCTCCAATCAGCGGCCACAAGCACACGTAGACAAACGCCGCCCATGCGACACCCACCGCCAGCGCCAATCCCATTGTCTTAACCATGGCTCACCTCCCCGTGGCGGGGTGCCGACTTCGCCGCCGAGAGCACGGGGGCGTAGGCGTCCGCGGGCTTCCATAGTCTGATGATGTACTCCGGTTCGACCGTGTGGCGTGAGACCTGGAACGCGCCGAGGATGTAGTCCGTCGCGGCGTCCACGCCCAGGACGACGCGGATCGACTTTTCGCCTTGTTGAAGAGGCAACACGGCGTCGTCCCAGTATTCGAGTTCGCCTGGCTGGGCGGCAGAATTTCGTGAATAGACTTTCATGTTTTTTCTCCTGTTGTTTTGCGTCACCGTGGCGACCGTGCCACAGAAGTCTTCTGCCTGCGCTCCGCCTCGATCCGGTTGCTCTCGGCCCAGAACTCGTCGACCAGGCCGG
>JAAZAI010000616.1 GCA_012514445.1 Lentisphaerota bacterium | reverse complement strand
TTCACGATCCTCGTCTTCGCCTCGTTCACGCCCCAGGAGGGCGTCGTGGAGTCCTACCTCGGCCGCGGCGCGGGCGACAACCGCATCGAACTGCACCGCCTCTCCTTCCTCGACATCGACAAGACGCTCGCCCAGTCGATCGAGATCCTCTACGGGGAGAAGTTCGACATCTTCCGCCGCGGCGGCATCTTCCGCGTGCCCACGCGCTCCGGAGACACCGGCACGACGCCGCTGCGCCCGGAACGCGTCGTCTACCTGCCGCGCACGCAGAAGACGGTGACGCTCAGCGCCGTCGCCGGCTACGACCCCGGCGAGTTCACCCGCAACGCCGATCTATCCAAAGTGGTCAAGGACTTCGGGCAGGGCGACTTCCCGCATCCGCCGCTCTATCTGCCGGGCATCCTTTCCGACGAGCTCGGAGCCCGCGTGGGCGACAGACTCCTGCTCAACGGCATCGCGTTCACCTACGCAGGCCCCTTCGACTCCGGCGCGCTCCAGAACATGACGACGCTGGACGATCTGAAGGTCGTCCCGCCCGACTTCCAGACGACGCTGAGCAACCGCGGCCAGGCCCCGACGGACTCCGCCACGGCGGAGCTCTTCGAGGAGATGTCCTCCGGCAGCTTCGAGTGGTTCTCCACCGAGACGATCGCGCTGGCCCGCCTGGCGGACCTCGACGAGTGGCTCCCCAGCGTCAACATGATCAGCTTCATGACGCTCTATCCGAAGCACGACGGCGTGGAGATCGAAAAGGAGGCGCGCAAGCTCGCCGTCGCCTTCCAAGGCGCCGTCCACGTCAAATCCTCCGAAGGCGCCCGCCGGATGTTCTTCACCAAGGCGGTCGAGGGTTCGGGCTTCGCCGACGTGGTCGTCCCGCTGCTGCTCGGCGGCCTGATCATCTTCAGCTCGCTCATGGGCTCGATCGTCGACCGCGAGCGCGAGATCTTCACCTACTCGGCGCTCGGCCTCTCGCCCCCCAACGTGGGCGCCCTGTTCTTCGCCGAGTCGGCCGTCTACTCCGTCCTCGGCGGCATGGGGGGGTATCTGCTTTCGCAGGTCGTCGCGAAGGTGTTCAGCATCCTCGGCCGTCTGGGCCTGATGACGCCGCCGGAGATGAACTTCTCCTCGCTGACCTCCGTCTGCACGATTCTCATCGTCATGGCGGTGGTGATGCTCTCGACCATCTTCCCCGCGCTGCGCGCCAGCCGCTCCGCCAACCCCGGCGTGGCCCGCAAGTGGAAGATGCCCGTGCCCGAGGGCGACCGGATGCGCTTCGTCTTCCCGTTCACCGTGTCGGAGGTGGATTTCACGGGCATCCTCTCGTTCATCCGCGAGCACTTCGCCAACCACAGCGACGCCACGCTCGGGAGCTTCGCCGCCAAGAACGTGAAGCTCTTCAAGCTCCCCGGCGCGAAGGGCGGCGGCGATGCCATCGGCATCGAGGCGGAGGTCTCGCTCGCCCCGTTCGACCTGGGCATCTTCCAGAAGTTCCGCATGTACTCCTCGGAGTTCGAGATCAAGGGCATCGACGAGGTGGTCGTCGAGCTCCAGCGAATCGGCGGAACGCCGTCCTCGTGGTACCGGAGCAACCGGGCCTTCGCGGACGAGCTGCGCAAGCAGTTCCTGCTCTGGCGCTCGCTGCCGGTCCAGACCATCGAGCACTACCGGGCCCAGACCGAAGCGGTGCTCGCAGGCGCCGAATCCGCGTCATGATCGACCACCCCCTTCACGAGACACGCAACCGATGACACTCTTCAGCAAACTCTTCAGGCGCCGCGTCAAAACCGGGGATGCGGAACTCGAGCAGTTCCGCCGGCTGCTCGAAATCCCCGACTCCTTCAACGAGGGCTTCAACCTCACCTCGCTGCTCGGGACGCTCTTCGTCGCGCTCGTCATGGTCCCCGGGGCCCTCTACATGGAGCTCGTCGCCGGCACCGGCATCGGCGGCGCCGCGCAGTGGGTCACCGTGCTGCTCTTCGTGGAGGTGGCCAAGCGCGCCAACGCGAAGCTCTCCCGCGCCCAGCTCTTCATCCTCTTCTACATGTCGGGCATGATCATGGGGCGCAGCGTGGCGGGCACGCCGCTGTTCACGCAGTTCCTCGTGCGCTCCGACGCCGCCGTCTCGACGGGCGTCGCGGCGCTCATCCCCACCTGGGTGGCCCCCGCGAACCTCGACGACCTGCCGCGCACGTTCCTCTCGAAGGCCTGGATGCCGTTCATCGGCCTGATGATCTTCCGGGAGGTCATGGGCCGGCTCGACAGCGCGATCCTCGGCTACGGGCTCTTCCGCCTGGCCTCCGACATCGAGCGCCTGCCCTTCCCGATGGCGCCCGTCGGCGCGCAGGGCATCCTCGCCGTCGCCGAGCAGGTCGAGGGCTCCGCCAAGGCCGCCGGCGCCAACGTGCGCTGGCGCATGTTCTGCATCGGCTGCGGCATCGGCATGATCTTCGGCCTGCTCTACATGGCGCTGCCCACGCTCACCGGCGCGTTCTTCGGCACGCCGCTGATGATGTTCAAGATCCCCTTCGCCGACTTCACCCCCTACACCCAGGACTTGCTGCCGGCCACCGCAACCGGCCTCTCCTTCGACCTGGGCGCCGTCGTCCTCGGCATGGCCCTGCCGTTCTTCTCGATGGTGGGCTCCTTCATCGGCCTGGTCTTCACGTTCATCATGAACCCGATCCTCTACGAGTTCGGGGTCATGCAGACGTGGGAGCGCGGGGACACCACGGTGCTCACGCTTTTCGCCAACAACGTCGACTTCTACTTCAGCTTCCAGATCGGCGTGGCGCTCGCCATCGCCTGCTACGGCATCTGGGCCTCGATCCGGACGATCCGAAAGGGACGGGGGAGCACCGCCGAGTCGGACCGCCAGGACCGCATCGCCGAGGTCTCGAAGAAGCGCGGCCATCTGCCGGGCTGGCTGGTGTTCGCCACTTACACCGTCACCTGCTCTTCGTACATCCTGCTTTCGGGCTGGCTCATCGACTGGCATCCGGGCGTGATGGTCGTGCTGTTCTTCTTCGGCTTCCTCTACACGCCGCTGATCTCCTACGTCACGGCCCGCCTCGAGGGCCTGGCCGGCCAGGTCATCGAGATCCCGTTCATCACCGAGCTTGCGTTCATCCTCTCCGGCTACACGGGCGTCAAGATCTGGTTACTCCCGATCCCCAAGTCCAACTACGGCACGCAGGTCGTGAACTACAAGCAGGCCGAGCTGCTGGGCTGCAAGTTCGGCTCCATCTGGAAGGCGCAGATCCTGCTCTTCCCCGTGATCATCCTCTCCACCGTCTTCTTCTCCAGCTTCATCTGGGGCCTCGCGGAGATCCCCTCCGCCGTCTACCCCTTCACGGTGGAGATCTGGGACCTGACGGCGAAGAACACCTGCCTGCTCTATTCGGCTACCCTCGGCGAATATTCGCAGTTCCGCGAGGCGCTCGGCTTCGGCCGCTTCATCTCCGGGTTCGGGACCGCCGCCGTGCTGATGAGCGTGCTGGGCTGGTTCGGCGCGCCTACGATGCTCTTCTTCGGCATGGTCCGCGGCCTCGGCCAGACCGCCCCGCACACCGTCATCCCCAACTTCATCGGCGCGCTCATCGGCCGCCTCTACTTCGAGCGCAAGTACGGCCGCGAATGGCGCAAGATGATCCCCGTCGTCTCCTCGGGCTTCTTCGTCGGCGCCGGCCTCGTCTCCATCCTCTCGGTCGGCTTCGTCTTCCTCTCCAAGGCCGTCAGCACCGTCACCTACTAGCCAACGGAATCTCGCCATGCCCACCACCAGCCAATCCGCGGACTGCAACCCGGCCGAAAAGGCGCCCTACATGCCGCCGCCCCCCAGGGACGGACAGCAGGTGCTCGTCTCCGTTCGCGGCGTCGACAAGGTCTTCGCCAAGGGCGAGGAGAAGGTCTACGCCCTGCGCGACATCAACCTCGACGTCTACCGCGAGGAGTACCTCTCCATCATGGGCCCTTCCGGCTCCGGCAAGTCCACGCTATTCAACATGATCGGCGCCCTCGACAAGCCCTCCGCCGGCCAGGTCACCGTCGGCGGCGTCTCGCTGCCCTCCCTCGGCTCGCGCGAGCTCTCGTATTTCCGCTGCAAGCACATCGGCTACGTCTTCCAGACCTACAACCTCATCTCCTGGCTCTCCGCCCTCGGCAACGTCATGCTGCCGCTCACGTTCCTCGGAACGGACGACAAGACCGCCACGGAACGCGCCAAGCACGTCCTCGACGTCGTCGGCCTCGGCCACCGCCTCGACCACACGCCCGGCGAGTGCTCCGGCGGCCAGCAGCAGCGCATCGCCATCGCCCGCGCCCTCGCCAACGACCCCGCCATCATCCTCGCCGACGAGCCCACCGCCAACCTCGACCAGAAGACCGGCGAAGAGATCATCGACCTGCTCTCCAAGCTCTGCAAGGACGAAGGCGTCACGGTCATCACCGCGACGCACGACTACAAGATGCTCAAGGCCTCGGACCGCATCGTCTGGATCAAGGGCGGCCGCGTCGACAAGGTCGAGAACGCCGAGGACATGAACATCAGCGTCGGCTCGATCTCCCTCGGTCACTAGGTTTCGCGGATCCAGGAGGGGACGAAGGACTCGGCCTTCTTGAGTTCGATCGAATGACGCTCGGCCAGGGGGTCGTGCCGCGCCAGGGCTTCGTGGAAGCGACTGCCGTGGTTCATGTGCAGCGTGTGGCAGAGTTCATGCACCGCCACGTGCCGAAGCAGATGCGGCGGCAGAAAGAGGAGCGTCGCGCTCAGCGAGATGCGCCCCGAGACGGAGCGGCTGCCCCAGACGGTGCGCTGGAAGCCGATGCGGATCTCGCGAGGACGGCGGATGCCGAGTTCGTCCGCGAGGGCGTGGATGTAGTCGGGGAAGAAGGCCTTGGCCTGCTCCCGCACCCACTCCCGGAGGAGCGTGCGGACGGCCCGGCGAGGCGGCGCCGCGGGATCGGCGCAATAGATCACGAGCGTGTTCGGACGGCTTGCCGGTTCGATCATCGTCGCCTGCCCGCGGAGCATGGGCGCCTGGACGTATTTGACGGGGACGGCGCGCCCCATGCCCTGAAGCGCCACGGCGTCGATGCGCACGGGAGTCCGCGGCGGCGACGCGTGCGCGAACAGCGGCAGATCCGCGAAGGGATCGGGCGCTTCGGGCGGCTCGGGCGGCGGCAGCTTCGCCAGCATGCGCTCGATCCAGTCGCGGCTGCTCGCGACGAAGCGTTCGGCGGCGGCGGGGGAGGTTCGGGCGGGCACGACGACCTCGACGCCGTCGCGGTGGATGACGATCCGCATCCGCGTGGCGCGCGCGCTGACGCGCAGGCGGTAGGGGATCGGGGCTGATGCGGCGGTTTCGCGCATGTCGCGCCCTCGCGGGGCTAGCGGATCAGGCAGTAGACTTCGCGTCCTTCCGCGACGTCGTAGAGCTCCATGACGTCGCGGTTCGACAGCCGGATGCAGCCATGCGAGGCGGGCTGCCCGAGCAGGTGCTCCTGGTTCGTGCCGTGGATGTAGATGCAGCGCTCGTGGCTGTCGACGGTGCCGCCTGCGTTCACGCCGGGCTCGAGGCCGGTCAGCCAGAGAATGCGGGTGAGCACGTAGTCCCTGCCGCCGTCGCTGCGCCAGTCGGCGGGGTCGAGGACGACGGGGTCGGGCCGTCGGGACGTGAACGAGCGTCCGTGGATCTGGTCGCCGCCGATGCGTTCGGAGACCCGGTGCCAGCCCAGGGGCGTCTGGTTGGAGCCGACCTTGTTGCCGGTGCCGTACTTCGAGGAGGACATCGCGTATTCGCAGACGACGCCGGCGGCCTCGACGACGAGGAGCCGCTGGAGGCGGATGTCGGCGACGACGAGAAGTCCATTGGCGGGGAGGCCTCGGCGCAGCGCCTCGCCGAAGACCTCCGCGGCCTCCGCAGGGGGGATGCTGAAGCGTTTCGCGGGGATGGCGGCGGCCGAGGCCGGCGGGATCGGGGCGGGTGTCGCGGCACGATTCATGTCGCCAATCTCCTGAAGGTGGTCGGGACGGCATCCGGGGAACACGAGGGCCGCGCAGACGCAGGAGAGTATCCCCGCCATGGCGCGTCCGGGCTTCCTGCGGGGGCGTGTCATGACCAAGGCGACTGGATCCCCATGTCGGCGAGCTTCCCTTCGAGCTCGCGGATCTCGCGGCCTGGCTTGCCGTCGCGGACGAGGCCGTTGGCGGTCGCATAGGTGCGCGCGGGGTCGGTCTCGCCGCGGGCGATCATGCCGAGGAGCGTGCGTTCGTGGCGGGAGAGTGCGGTGGCTTCGAGCGCGTAGTCGGTGAAGGCCTTCCAGGCGAAGGGGACCCAGCGCGAGACGATTTCGCGGCCGATGGTCGTGGCGTAGTCGCGGATTTCGAGCTGGGCGCCGGCCTCCATGCGCAAGGCGAGGAAGTGGAGGAGGTTGTGCAGGTTGCACTTCCAGTAGGCCTCCGTGTAGGTGGAGAGCGGCAGGTCCTTGCGCGCCTGTTCGCGGGCGACGCCGCGTTCGAGGCGGGCGCGGTAGACCTTGCGGCATTCGTCGTGGAAAGCGGACTCCTCGTCGGTCAGCGCCTGGCCGAGGGCGGGGTCGACCGGATCGCCGCTGCCCTGGCGGTTGGTCGTCGACTGCGTGCGCCATTCGCGGGGATCGGTCGCGTGGGCGGAGTCGATCGCGATGGAGTAGCGGGTGGAGTACTCGTTGATGCTGGCGGTGCGGTGGCGCACCCACTGGCGCCAGATGTCCATGGGGACGCGGACGTGGAGTTTCAATTCGCACATCTCGAACGGCGTCGTGTGGCGGTGGCGCATCAGGTACCGGATGAGGTGTTCGTCGTCCGAAGCTTTCTTGGTGCCTTCGCCGTAGGAGACGCGGGCGGCCTGGACGATGGAGGCGTCGGAGCCCATGTAGTCGACGGCGCGCACGAAGCCGTCGTCGAGAACCTTGAAGGGCTTGCCGAGGATCGCGTCCAGCGCGGGGACGCAGGCGCGCGGGGTGGGGGAGGCTGCGTTGTCGAAGTCGGACATGGTCGGTCGGGTATTGAAAAGGCGGGCGCCCTTGATGAGACGCCCGCCATGAACGGAAGCCGTCCGCGGCCCCGCGCGGGGGCGCGGTTGAGCTAGAACGTGAGAACCTTGCCGGGCCAGCTCGGGGCAGGCAGGCCGGGGAAGGACACGAATCCCGTCAGCGAGCGGTCGGGGCCGCAGGCCTGGGACATGTAGAGGACGACCAGCGCGGCGATGACGAAGACCGAGGCGATGGCCAGGATCGGGAAGACCGGGTTCATCTTCTTGGGCGGCGGGCCCTGGAAGGCCGCGAAGGCGGAGACGTTGCCGGATTCCCCGGATTCGGAACCGGCCGTGATCGTCGGCCCCGAGGCGCCGGCGAGCGCGGCGTCCATCTTGTCCTTCTTGAGGACCAGGGACTTCTTCTTCTTGATGGTCGGCGCCTCGGCCAGCGATTCGCCGGATTCGGCG
>JAAZAI010000075.1 GCA_012514445.1 Lentisphaerota bacterium | reverse complement strand
CGGCCATCGCCGCCAGCGGAAGCGTCAGCGCAAGCGCAAGTGCGAGGCGGGGCATCCGAGTCATAGTCCCTCCACGGCGCTTCGCCCGGACCGGACGAGGGTCAGCACGGGCTTGGTCTCGATCGTGATCTCGTTGACGGACGAATCCCACAGCATGTTCGTCCCGGAGAGCGTCACGCCCTCCTTCTCCAGAAACACCGGTCCCACGCAGCGCGCCGTCTTGGCCTTCTGGTTGAACGTCCCCTCGACGGCGCGCGCGATGCCGTTGGTCAGCCCCTCGGCGCTCATCAGAAACATCTGGATGCCGCCCTTGGCCGCCACGCCGTCCGCCGTCATCCAGGCCTCCTCGGCGATGAGCAGCGCCTCGACGCGCCCGTTGGGATGGCGCTGCAACGGCAGCCGCAGGCCCTTCACGGATTCCGCAGAGGCCGGCATGTCGCCGGGCGCGGCCCGGCCGACGCCCGCGCATGCCAGCAGCGCGGCCAGCAGCCACGCCGCGGCACGAGCATGCCGCGTCTTCAGGTCGATCGCCTCCTGGAACATCCGTTTCGCCATGGGTGTCAGTTCCCTTTCCTTGCACCGTCGCGGCAGATCGCCGCGATGCCGGACAACTTCTTCCACAGCGCCGGCATCGCCGCGAACGGAATCGCGTTCGCCGCGTCCGACAGCGCCTCCGGGGGATTGACGTGAGTCTCGATGAAGACCGCGTCCACCGCGCCGGTCGCGACCGCCGCGCAGGCGAGGGCCGGCGCCCACTTGCCATCGCCGCCGCTGCCGGCTCCGAGCGCGCCGGGACGCTGCACCGAATGCGTGGCGTCGAAGACCACGGGATACCCGAACTCGCGCATCACCAGCAGGTTGCGCATATCCGCCACCAGGTTGCGGTAGCCGAACGACGTCCCGCGCTCCGCCAGGACGATCTTGCGGTTCCCGGTCGATTCGATTTTCGCGATCACCTGCTCCATGTCTTCGGGAGCCATGCACTGCATCTTCTTCACCTCCACCGTGCATCCCGTCTCGCCGGCCGCGATCAGCAGGTCGGTCTGACGGCACAGGAAGGCCGGAATCTGCAGAATGTCCACGTACTTGGCCGCGACCGCCGCCTGCCAGGGTTCGTGGATGTCGGTGACGACCGTGACGCCGAGTTCGTTGCGGATGTCGGAGAGGATCTGCAGGCCCGCCTCCATCCCCGGCCCGCGGTAGCTCTTCAGCGAGGAGCGGTTCGCCTTGTCGAAGGACGCCTTGAAAACGTACGGGATTTCGAGACGCCGCGCCAGCGCCACGAGCTTGCGCGCCAGCGCGAAACAGCCTTCGCGGCTCTCGATGACGCAAGGCCCGGCGATCAGCGCCATGGGTCGGCCCGCGCCCAGCGCAATGTCCGAGGGACCGCCAGCCACCACGGCGCGTGCCGCGCGCCCGGTGCTTCCAGTATCCGCCTCCGATTTCCGTTTCTTCATGCCAGCCCCCTTTCGCGAATGAGTTTCTCGACCACGGCGACATCCTCGGGGCGGTCGACGCCGATGCCCAGTTCGCGGGTCCGGACGACGCCGATGCGTCCGCCCAGCCACATCGCGCGGAGCTGCTCCAGCGATTCGGACTTCTCCAATGCGCAGGGCGGCTCGGCCACGAGCCGCTTCAAAAATGCTCCGCGATAGCCGTAGATGCCGATGTGCCGCTGATAAAGCCCCGTGCCGAGATCGGGCTCGCCATCGCGCCGGCATGGAATCGGAAGCCGAGAAAAATACAAGGCGCCATCCTGGGAATCCAGCACCACTTTGACGATCGTCCGCGCCAGGAGATCGGCCAGCGACGTGATCGGGGCGCAGGCCGTCGACATCTGCCAGCGATCGTCGTGCTTGAGCTTCGCCGCCACCGAGTCGATCAGCGCGGGATCGATCAGCGGCTCGTCGCCCTGGATGTTGACGACGATGTCGCCATCCTTCGCGTTCGCCGCCTCGGCGACGCGGTCCGTCCCCGACGGATGGTCGGGGCGTGTCATCGCCACGCGGGCGCCGCAGCCGGCGACGGCCTCGGCGATGCGCGGCTCGTCCGTCGCCACGACGACCTCGTCGAGCGTCTTCGCCCTGAGGCACGCCTCCACAACCCACTTCACCAGCGGCTTGCCGCAAAGGGGTGCGAGGCTCTTGCCGGGGAAACGTGTCGATCCCCAGCGCGAAGGGATCACGCCAATGATGCTCATTCCGCTTGTCGTCCCTCCTCGTCGACCGTCATCTGCGCCGCCTCGACTTCCGGGGCTTCCGCCGCAGGGGCCGCCGCCTTCTCGACTGCCGGATCCTCGGCCGTCGGCCCAGCCGGGACCTCCGCCGACTTAGGCGCCTCGCCCTCGGGTTTGTCAGCTTCGGCGGAAGCCGGCGCCGACGCCGAAACGCCCTCGTGCAACGCGACCGTCAGGCGGCCGTCGTCCAGCCACTCTTTCAAAAACAACGTCGGCTCGCCGTTGATCGCCTGAACGGCCACCTGGTCGTATGTCATGCCCGCCCGACCCGGGATCGCGACGGGCAGATGCGTCCAGTTCACGCCCGAATAGGACGTCAGCGCCTTGCCGGCGGCGTCATGCAAGACAAGCCGGGCCTCTGCGATCACGAACCAGACCTCGGCCGAGCGCGAGACAGCCACGAGGGCCTTCTCCAGGTTGGACGCGTCGACGAACCCGAGAAGCCCCGCAGGCGTCCAGTCGCTCAGTTCGGACTGGAAGCCGGCGATCGCCGGACGCGCCATGAAGACCTTCCGACGACCGTCCAGACGGGAGATGACAGCCTCGGGTGCGGCCAGCACGACCTTCTCAGCGCCATCGGCTTCCGCGTACCACACCTTGACGTCGGAAAGGGCCAGCTTGCACCCGGAAAGCCTCGCATCGCCGACCGTCGCCTTGAACCCGGTCGCCTGGGATATCTGCTTGGCAATCAGTTCCTTGCCGCGGGAAGAGCGCACGAAACCATGGAGGCCGATCGCCGCGACGACGGCGAGCAGCACCAGAATCCAGAAAAACCATTTGAGCGCGCGCATGGAATAATCTCCTTTGACGGGTTCAATTGTGCCATAAAACCGCCCACGGCTCAACAGGCAAATCAGGATGCCTACTTTTCCAGAACAGCCTTGATGCGGCGTACGCCGGCGCTGGAAGATTCCTCCTTGAGGATGCGAAAGCGCCCCATGTCGCCCGTGTTGGCGACGTGCGGTCCGCCGCAGACCTCCTTGGAGAAGGTGCCGACGGTGTAGACCTTGACCTGTTCGTCGTACTTGCCGGCGAAGAGCGCCGTGGCGCCGGCGGCCTTGGCCGCCTCGAGCGTCATGATCTCCATGCTCACGGGCATCTTGGCATCAATGACGCCGTTGACGATCGCCTCGACTTCCTTGATCTGCTCGGGGGACATCTTGTCGGTGTGCGAGAAGTCGAAGCGCAGGCGCTCGGGCGTGATGTTCGAGCCTTTCTGGTTGACGTGCTCGCCGAGCACGTTCTTCAGGGCCCGGTGGAGCAGATGCGTCGCGGTGTGCAGCGCGGTCGTCGTCTCGGAATGGTCGGCCAGGCCGCCCTTGAAGGTGCCTTCGCCCTGCTTGGAGAGCTCCTGGTGCTTCTTGAACGCCTCCTCGTAGCCGGCGCGGTCGACGGCCAGCCCCTTCTCGCGGGCGAGGTCCTCCGTGAACTCGAGCGGAAAGCCGTACGTGTCGTAGAGCTTGAAGGCGGTCCGGCCGCTGATCTTCGTCTGGCCGTGGTCGAGCAGCGCCTGGGCGGTCTTCTCGAATTCGCGCTCGCCGGCCGTCAGCGTCTTCTCGAAGCGCGCTTCCTCCTGGAGGAGTTCGCCGACGATGACCTCGCGCTTCTGCTCCAGCTCGGGATAGACGTGGCGGTAGTTGGCGATGATCACGTCGGCGATCCGCCCCGTGTAGCCGTTGGCGATGCCGAGGGCCTTCGCGTGGCGGACCGAGCTGCGGATGAGGCGGCGCAGGACGTAGTTGGCGCCGACGTTGCCGGGAACGACGCCGCCCTTCGGATCGCCGAGGATGAAGACGGCGGTGCGCAGGTGGTCGGCGACGATGCGCTCGGAGCGCACGGCCGCCGCCTCGTCCGCCGGGCGCTGCGTGGCGAGTTCGCGGATCGTGGCCATGATGGGCGCGAAAAGCTCGGTGTCGTAGACGGTCGAGAGCTGGTTCATCATGCAGATCGTGCGTTCGACGCCCATGCCGGTGTCGACGTTGTGCTGCCGGAGCGGCTCGTAGGTGCCGTCCTCGCGCTTGTTGTACTGCATGAAAACGTCGTTCCAGATCTCGACGAACCTCCCGCAAGGGCACCCAGGCCGGCAGTCGGCCCCGCAGGCCGGCCTGCCCGTGTCGATGAACATCTCGGTGTCGGGGCCGCAGGGGCCGGTCCGGCCGGCGGGACCCCACCAGTTGTCCTCCTTGGGAAGGCGGAAGATGCGCCCGGACGGGATGCCCAGCGCCCGCCAGGCCGCGGCAGCCTCCTCGTCGGCGGGAATTCCGTCCTCGCCGGCGAAGACGGTCACGTTCAGCCGAGCGGGATCGAAGCCGAGCTGTTGGGTGAGGAATTCGTGGGACCAGGCGATGGCCTCCTTCTTGAAGTAATCGCCCAGCGACCAGTTGCCGAGCATCTCGAAGAACGTGAGGTGGCTTCCGTCGCCGACGGCGTCGATGTCGCCGGTTCGGATGCACTTCTGGCAGTTGACGAGGCGCCGGCCGGCCGGATGGGGTTCTCCGAGCAGGTAGGGAACCAGGGGGTGCATGCCGGCGGTGGTGAACAGCACCGTCGG
>JAAZAI010000615.1 GCA_012514445.1 Lentisphaerota bacterium | reverse complement strand
TTCAAATTTCAAATTTCAAGTTTCAATAAAGTGGCAGCGCACGTAGTCCGCCACGGCCTCCTCCAGGGGGCGGAACGCGACGTCGCAGCCTGCGGCGCGCAGCTTGCGCATGTCCGCCTCGGTGTGGTACTGGTACTTGTCGCGCAGCGCGGCGGCATCTCGACGAAGTCGATGGCGGGATCGCGGCCCATGGCGGCGAAGAGCGCCTTCGCCAGATCCACCCAGGTGCGGGCCTGGCCGGTGCCGCAGTTGAAGAGGCCGTTCGCCTCCGGATGGTCGTAGAGCCAGAGCGTCACCTTCGCGGCGTCCTTCACGTAGACGAAGTCGCGGTCCTGCTCGCCGTCCGCGAAGTCGGGGCGGTAGGATTTGAAGAGCGGGATGCGCCCGGTGTCGCGGATGATCGCGTAGGATTTGTTGACGACGGAGCGCATGTCGCCCTTGTGGTCCTCTCCGGGGCCGTAGACGTTGAAGTACTTGAGCCCGGCGATCCGGTCCAGCAGGCCCTGCCGGAGCGCCCAGACGTCGAACTTCTGCTTCGACCAGCCGTAGAGGTTGAGCGGCTGGAGCCGGGGCGTGACGTCGTCGTCGTCGGAGTAGCCCAGCGCACCGTCGCCGTAGGTGGCGGCGCTGGAGGCATAGACGAAGCGCGCGCCGTTGGCGAGGCACCATTCGCAGAGTTCCCGGGTGCAGCCCGTGTTGTTGTCGTCGAGGTAGGCCTCGTCGGTCTCCATCGTGGAGCTGCAGGCGCCGAGGTGGAAGAGTCCGGCCGGCGCCGCGACGCGGCCGGCGCGCAGGGTTTCGCGGAAGACGTCCCTGTCGAGGTAGTCGGCATAGTCGAGGCGGTCGAGGTTGGCTTGCTTGCCCGGATGGTTGAGATGGTCGACGATCAGGATGTCGGTCTCGCCTCGGGCGTTGAGTTCGCGCACGACGTTCGAGCCGATGAGGCCGGCGCCTCCGGTGACGATGAATTTGCTCATGCCTTTCAATGATAGCCGAGGCGCGACACCCGTGCAAGCGCAACTCGCGCGCCCGCGGTACTCGGTCATGTCGCGGGGGCAGGCTGAAAGCGTGTATTGAAAATTCAGGGTGTGGCCCTTGATTCCTCTTGGCCCTTGATTCCTCAGGGTTTCGGAGACAAGGCCCGGTCGGCCACTCTGCACGGCAGTGTGCGGAGCGCTGGGATCGCGAGGCTCCGCACTCGCTTTTTTCACACAGCGGGTGCAGAGCCCCGCGTTCCCATGGGGCTCGACCTCGGCGGCTTGATTCGCGTGGCGCCGACGCTCCGCTCAGAGCGAAGCACTCGCGTGGTTCCGGGAATCATGTCGAAATCGCGGAGATCTTCCGCTCGACATCGCGCCAGGATGCCGACACCCCGGGCGACTGATTACCGCGCTCGCGTCATCGGCCACTCCCCGGGTTTGACGTAGGAACGCCACGGCCAGCGGATCCTTACGCCCGATAAAACAGGGGGTAAAATCGGCTGTAAGGCATGTTTTTCGGGGATAAATCGCAATTAAGTCCTTGCGGGACAACAAGGTTTTGACGACTACCGTCGCACCGCCGAATGCCGAATTCGAGTTAAAACACTGCTGTTGAGGAACTTGCATTTGAAAGCGCATGAGATCCCGGCCCATGGGCGAAAGCAAATTCGGAGTCGAGCGGGCGAGGTGGCAGATGCGGGCAAGCAGCTCGACTCGGACGGGTCGACCGCGAGTCGATCTCCTGTGGCCCGGCGTTCCCGGGCCCGTGGCAGGCGCCTCCTGAGTTTTCACACTTACGAAAGTGTGGGAGTGGCCACACCGCGCACGGTCTGCGGCGGAGACTCCTCAGCGACACGAAGCACCTAAACCACTTAAACACAAACCCTTTCGACGAGGTGCGCTCGGAGATCGAGCCCCACCCCCCCCGGCAAATGAGAAGCTGTGGAAAAATGAGATTGGCGTACACGAGTACGGTTTTACACGTACTTTTACACGTACTTTTACACACGGATCTCTTGTCTGTCGATTCTTTCACAGCTTCTGACCGATTGCCGCGCACCCGCAGACGGGCTCGATCATGGCGCGATCATCCGACAGGCCCCCGGGGAGGTGCCGAAATGATCCCGGAAGACTTTTGAAAAGTAGAACGGCGTCGAAAAACCCACCGCCGCCGCGACCTCCTTCACCGAGGCACCCCGGATCAAATAGGGTCGCGACTGCTCCAGCCGAATCCGCCGGAGCGCCTGGACGACCGTTTCGCCCGTCTCTTCGCGGAACCGATGCTCAAGCGTCGAGACCGACACCCCCAGCTCGCGCGCGATGCGGGGAAGGGACATCGGCTCGCGGTAGCGCCGTTCCAGACAATGCAGAGCCCGTCGCCCGATCGTCTCGTGCCCGGCGGCTTCGCCCACGGCGTAGTCGAAGCCCGACTCGCCGACTCGCGCCGCGCCCTGCAATACCGACAGGATCTCAAGCCCCTTGGCCGCGCAGTCGCAATACCGGCGGCTTCCTCCCGCCGCATCCTCCGCCATCGCCATCAGCTTCGCCCCCACGACGCCGGAAGGGTCGTGTATGCGCGCGAATCCCGCCGGAACGTCCACCATCGCGCGCAGAAACTCGAAGTCCGAGCTGAAGATCATCCACGCCGACCGCACCCGCCCGCCCGTCGCGCCCGACTCCAGATACGGAGTCCCCGGCGGATAGAGATGCGCAACGCGGACGGGACGCGGCACCGGGCCCGAGGCTTCCGTGCCACAGGCAAAATCGAAGCCCGACGCGTAGCCCAGCGAATAGTCCAGAACCCAATGCGGTGGCGGATACCCCTTGCTCCGATACGTTCCCGCCGGGCGCCACCGGTCACAGAGGGCGCAGCTCTTCAGAAGGAAGCTTCCCGGGGCGTCGAAGGTGAAACCCGTCTGCGAAGAGGCGACCGCCGGCGCGTCCGGGCGCGATTTCATTTTTGCAGATTTGTGTATTCGATTTGCAGAATCCTTCATGTCGCCTCGCATAATCGTTTGCTATAATCGCACCTTGTCGACACCCGTCAATGCAGAAATCTGTATTTCATGATCGCCGATCCCCTGCAAAAAGGCAACAGAAAACCATGAACACCGCCCAGGCCGCCGTCTTCACTCCCGCCACGCGCGCGTTCGACGTCCGCGAATACCCCGTCGCCCAGCCCGGTCCCGGCCATGTCGGGCTGTCGCTTCGCTACAGCGGCATCTGCGGAACCGACGTCCACATCGCCGAGGGCAAGCTCGGGCCCATGCCGTTCCCGCTGATTCTCGGCCATGAGTTCATCGGGCGGATCGAGGCTCTGGGCGCGGACGCCGTCACGGACGCCCTCGGGCGGCCCGTCGCCGTCGGGGATCTGGCCCTCGCCTGCGTGGCGGTCCCGTGCGGGAAATGCTTCAACTGCCTCCGCGGAGAAACGGCGAGCTGCCTGGCCTTCGGCGTCACCTACGCCAAGCCCGTCGAAGAGGCGCCGCACTTCCACGGCGGCTTCGCCGGCTATCAGGAAATCCAGTGGCGGAACATCGTGCGCATCCCAGACGGCCTGGATCCGAAGGCCGTCGCGGCGTTCCCCTGCGGCGGCCCCACGATCCTCCGCGCCTGCGCGTACGGCGGCGGGCTCGAGAAGGACGAACTCGTCGTCGTCCAGGGCAACGGCTCGCTCGGCCTCTTCGCCACCGCCTACGCGAAGGCGAAGGGATGCCGCACGGTCTGCATCGGCTCGTCGGCCAACGCCCGCCGATTGGAGGCGACCCGTGCGTTCGGCCCCGATGTCTTCATCGACTTCAGAAGCACCGATGCCGACGGCGTCCGCAAGCGCGTCCGCGAAGAGGCCGAGGCGGCCGGGCGCGGCGACGGCGCGGACGTGTGCATCGAGACGAGCGGCGACCCCGCCGCGTTTCCGCTCGGGCTGTCGCTACTGCGCACGCGCGGCCGCTACTTCGTTCCCGGCCAGTACTCGGATCGCGGCGAAATCGCCATCCCGCCGCACACGATCACCTTCCGCGCGCTGCAGATCATCGGCAGCGGCCAGTACACGCTCGACGACATCCGCGCCTATCTCGACTTCCTCGCCGAGCACCCCGCCCTCCAGCCGCGCTTCGCCTCCGTGCTCTCCTGCTATGCCGTGGCCGACGTCCAGACCGCCATGGCCGACGCCGCGGCGGGACGCGCGATCAAGGCAGTGTTCGCACGCGAATAAGGAGGTCTCGATGCCAGTCGCCGAAAGTCTCGTCTTCGTGGTTCTGTCCATCGCGCCGATTCAGGACTCCGCCCTGTATCCGCCGGGAACCGTCCGGATCGAATACCGCAGCGCGTACGACGGCGGCGCCGACTGGGCGCTGTTCACGCCGGGCGCGCCGGACAAGCGCACGGTCGTCTATCTGCACGGGTCGTTCGCGCACGCCGACCAGATCTACACCCGGCAGGACATCCGGGACTTCTGGCTGACGCGCATCCGGGCGGGCGGCCACCCGCTGCTCGCCGTCAACATGCGAGACACCTCCTACATGAGCCCGGCGGCCACGCGGGATCTGACCGATCTGCTCGACCACTGCGCGAAAGCGTTCGGGTGTCGGAGCTATCTGCTGCTGGGCGGGTCGGGCGGGGCGTCGAGCGCGATGGCCTATGCCGTGATGCATCCCGAGAAGATCGGAGGCGTCATCGCCATGGGGATGTGCGACATTTTCGCGCGCCTCGGTTTCGCCCGCCGCAGTTCGAACCCCGTCCTCCAGAAACTCGCCCGGGTCACGGCGGAGGCCTACGGCGGGACGCCTGAGGAGAAGCCTGAACTCTACCGGGAACGTTCCGTGCTGGCGCATCCGGACCGCCTCGCCATGCCCGTGGTGCTGACGATGGGGGAGAAGGACGCCCTGATTCCGGTGGCGGAGACGCGCAAGATTGCCGAGGCGCTCAAGGGCCACCCGAACTTCACCTATGTGGAGATTCCCGGAGGCGACCACGATTCGGCGCTCTGGGTCGACATCGACCTCGACACGCTCGCCGTCAAATCCCCCGCGCCGCCCCTGCCGACCGTCAACGCCGAACGCGTCGAGTTCATCAGCGCCTCCGACGGCCGGAGGGACTGGTATCTCGTCGTGCCGGGCAAGCCGGATCAGCCGTGCTGCATCAACATCCACGGACATGGCTCGGCCGGCGACCAGCTCTGGACGCGCCTCGACATCCGACCCAATCTCGACGCGGCCGTCCGCAAGGGGATTACAGTTCTATCGCCCAACCTTCGCGGCAACGCCTGGATGTCCCCGGCCGCCGCCGCGGATTTGACGCAGATCATCGCGGCCGAGCGCCGCCGGCGCGTCTGGACGAAGACGATCGTCGTCGCGGGATCGATGGGCGGAAGCTCCGCGCTGGCCTTCGCCGCGCTGCGTCCAGAATTCGTCGACGGCGTCGTCGCGCTCGGGGCCGCGACCGATGTCGCCCGCTATCAGGCCTGGTGTCTCGCGCCGGACAGTCCGCCCCGCACGGCCGCCATTCGCAAGGCCATCGCCGAGGCCATCGAAGCCGCCTACGAATCGG
>JAAZAI010000614.1 GCA_012514445.1 Lentisphaerota bacterium | reverse complement strand
GCCGATGGGCGCGCACCGGGATGGCGAAGCCAACCCGCGACAGACAGGCTCTTCGACAGGCCCAGGGCAGGCCCTTCGACGTATTCAGGACGGCCGCATCCGCGCCAACTCGCGCAACCCCAGAAACTGACCGGGTACCCCGAAGCTGATTTCCGCGCGTGACAACCCTCCCGGCAGTACGCTAAAATCATGAGACGAGTTCGCGCCCGGCGGCGTAGCGACCGCGGGGACTGACCTCCCGAGAATCAGGGCGCCGAAGGAGACTCTCCATGAAGGACAACGACGCCGGCAAAGATCATCCCGGACTGCCGACCCTCTCGGCCGCGGGACTCGACCGGATGGACAAATCGGATGCGGGGCGCATGCCCTTGCACGCGCGGGTTCGAGAATATCTTCGCGGCATCATCCTCGAGTCCTGCCAGGACGGCGAAAAGTTCTACCCCGAGCCGTTCATCATCGAGCAGCTCGGCGTGTCCCAGGGCACCGCACGCCGCGCCCTCACGGATCTCGCGCACGAGGGGCTGCTCGTGCGCAAGGTCCCCAGCGGCACGTTTGTGCGAAAGCGGAATGCCGCGACGAAGGAAATTCACATCATCATGCCCGGCTGCGATTCGGTTTTCCTCATGGGCGTCCTGGAGCACGTGCTCGCACGCTGCCGCGCGCAGGGCATCCCCGCGCGCATCCACCACGCAGGCGCTGGAGCCCACGGCGCCGACCTGGTGCGCCCCTTCCTGTCCGCTCCCGACGATCTGCGCATCCTCCTCCTCGGGGTCCAGCAGAACCTCGCCCGCTCGCTCTACCTCCAGTTCTCGAGGCGCGGCATCCGCGTCGTGAATGTCGACACGCTCGCCGAAAACTGCGGCGACGCCTATGTCGGCGTCGACAACGCCGACGGCATCCGGCAGGGCATGGAGCACCTGGTCGCGCTTGGACACAAGCGCATTCTCCTGCTCGTCAACGAACCGATGACGGAAGGCAACATCCAGGCCCGCGTGGACGAGTTCAAGGCCGTCGTGCAGGCGCTCCGGCTCGCCGGAGCCACCGTCGAATGCTGCCGCCGCAACGTCTGGCGCGCGCTCTGGGCCAAGTCGCGCCTGCAGGAAATCCTCGCCGGCCCCAAGCCGCCGACCGCGATCTTCGCCGTGTCGGACACCGGTGCCTGGGTGACGCTCAAGGCCCTCGCGGATCTCGACGTCCCCGTGCCCGGCAAGATGTCCGTGCTGGGCTTCGACGACGACCGCGCGAGCGCCTACATGCAGCCCGCGCTCAGCACCCTCGCCCAGCCCGTCGACCACATCGCCCGACGGGCGATCGAGCTGCTCGTCAACGACGCCCATCCCGTCGGCGACGAGTTGCTGCCCCCGACGCTGGTCGTGCGGGAAAGCACGGGGCCGGCGCCGAGGGTGCGCTGAGGGGATTCAACGGAGGCGGATCACTTCGCCAGCTCGTAGATCATCGTCGGATGCGCGTCATTCGACGAAATGGCCACCTTGAACGCGTAGGCGCCCTCCGCGTACGTCGCCGGCACCTCGCGCAGGCGGCGGCCGTCGGAAGCGATGGCATGGAGCTTGAGGCCGGGATTCGCGTTGCGCAGCCGCACGTCGACGAATCCCGTCTTCGCCAGATAGGGCAGCGTGCCGGTGCGGTACAGCATGTTCATCTTGTCGTTCGAGAACGCCATGTCCGTGTTGAGCACGTTGGTCAGGTGGAACACGAGCACGCGGCGGCTCTCGGCGAGCGGAAGTCCATCCATCGCCGAGGCGGACACGGTGCTGAACGTGTCCGCGTTCGCGACGGACAGCTCGCCGGCGGCGAGCGCGGCGCCGGCGGGGGCGACGATGCAGGCCGTTCTGGAAGTCGCGACGCGCAGGTGGCCCTTCTTGTTGTCGAGGGCGATCTCGCCGGTGTCGGAGACGATCTCCTGCATGCCCTTGACGCCCTGCAGTGCGCTCTTCGCAAGATACGAATTGCCGGCGAGCTTCTCCGCGGTCGGAGCCTCGGCGGCGACGACGCCGTCGAAAGTCCCCCGGATGGCGCGGTCGCCTTCGATCACCTGCGACCCGATCTGCGATATCAGCCCCATCGCGTTGAAGCCGTGCGGGAAGAGCCCCTTGCCCCACATGTCGCCCACGCCCTGCTCCGTGGCCTCCGCCATCGTGACGCCGTAGACGAAGCGTTTGCGGGCGGGCGAGACGTCGCCGCGGCGGAACATCAGCAGGACGAGGCGCTCGGCGAGCTGGTTGAGCGGATCGGTGGCGACGTCGAAGCCGGAGGCGGGGCGCTGCTCCTTGATCAGCTTCTCGTCATGCGCCCAGGCGAAACGGTAGAGGGCGTCCCAGTCCTGCAGCGCGGCATAGGCGCCCATCATCGCGCCGCCCTCGGCGCGGTGCTGGTTCGGCATGCAGAAATTCCACTCGGTGATGATGAACGGCTTGCCGAAGATGCGGGAGGGGGCCTTCATGAGCGGCACCATGTAGGTGGGATTCCCCTCGCGGAGCGTGGACTTCTGGTTGTACTTCGACGGCAGCCAGTGGCGGTCGGGATGGTCGGCGTACTGATGGTTGTCCACCACGTCGAGCGCGTCGCGCTCGAACGTCTGGGCCATGGTGTCCCACCAGTTGCTGCCGCTCAGCAGCGCCTTGACGCCATTCGCCCGGAGGAACTTCTCGATCTGGCGGTTGGACTCGGCCTTCGTCTCCGCGAGGAACTGCGCCATGAGCTGGGACTCCGTGCGGCCGGATGCCTGACGGTCCTTCTTCCACTCGGCGAACTTCGCCTCGTAGAGATCCTTGGCCCCCCACCAGACGGAGGCGATGCCGTCCTCGTTCAGAGGGCAGATGTTGACGAGCGCGGGATCGTCCTTCCACGCGAGGCCCGTGTAGGGGTTCACATGGTCGAGCCAGAGCATGGCCATCTCGCCCCAGGCCTTCAGGGCCGGCTCGTGGATCGGCACCAGCGCCTTGATCTCCCCGCGGACGCCCTTGTCGATCCCCGCGATCGTCTTGCCGTAGCTGCCCATCGCATAGAGGTCGATCGTCACGTAGAGCCCGGCCTTCTTCATGGCCGCGAAGAGGTAGTCGATGCGGTCGAGCTGCGCCGGATCGATCACGCTCGGCTCGACCGCGTTCCAGGCGTCCCAGCCGCCCTTCATCATCGTCACGTCGGTGTGGTGGAAGCGCACCGTGTTGTAGCCCGTGCGCCTGAAGTGCTCGGCGAGTTTGTCGGCCGTCGCCTTGTCCACGAAATTCGCGCTGTAGCAGAGGTTCGCGCCCACGAGCTTGACGCGGCGGTCGGGCTTGTTTTCAAAGACATAGTGTCCGTCGCGGCCCACGACGATGCGGCCGTGCCTGCCGGCGGGAGCGTCGCCTTCGTTGAGGAACGAGAAGTCGAGGATGGTGCCGGGCGCGATTTCGTTGACGTAGGGAAAGGCCACCCAGTCCTTGCCGGCCTGAATGGTGAACGGCGGGAACTCCGCCCACACGTCGAACTCGATGGTCGAGGACTCGGCGTCCTTGGCGTTCGGGAACTCGAGCCGGATCTGGAAGTTCTCGGCCTTCTGCTTGCGGCCGTCGGCGATGGCGAGATTGAGGTCCTTGCCTTCGAGGCCGAACGTCGTCTTGGGCGCCTTGAGCGTCACCGCGCTCGCATGCCGCGGAAACGGCAGATACTCCTGGCCGAACGCCGACGGGAACGTCAGCTTCTCGCCGGAGTCGGGCTCGAGGACGAGACCTGCGGTTTCGGCTACGCCGAAGGGGAACATGACGTAGGCCATTTGAAGACCCATCGGCTTTCCGGCCTCGGCCGAGCGGAGCGTCCACTTCACGCGCAATCCCGATTTCCCGGAAGCGGTCTTGACGGCCTTCGTCGTCTGCTCGACTTTGACCTTCGCCCCCGGAACGCCAAGGTCGCCCGAGATCGTCTGATCGTTCCCGCCACCAGCCTTCTGAATGTTCTTCAACGCGTAGTCCTGGGCGGAATAGCCCCAGGACGGCCCGAAGACGATGAGATTCGCGGCACCCCAGTGGTGACCGCTGTTCATCCGCAGCACACCGGGGATCTCGATGAGCCCGCGGTGGTCCACCTTGATCGCCACCGGGACGGACTCCTGCGCCATGCCGGCTACAGTCGTCGCCACACACACCGCGCCCGCGACGACGCGAAATTTCTTCCAAACTCCCGCTCGGTTCATTACCCCTCCTTGGGTTGCGCCGTCCAACCATGGCCGGCTGATTCATGGGCGGCATTCTATCATTCACCAATCACTCGAATCAACTAAAAACCCCGATAGTTTTCGTTTAATCTTCTGCAATATCACATCCAGGGATCGCACCGATTCGAGGGACAATTTTGAGTAATCACTCTTTTAAGGGCCAGGCCCGTTTTATTCTACTGATGACCGTCGGCGCCTACATCGACCTGAACCCCGTTCGCGCGTCCGCCGTCCACGAGGCGCAGGACTACGCCTGGTCGGGATTCGGCCAGGCGCTCCGCGGCCACTCCGGGGCTCGCCGCGGGCTGCGCCTGCTGGTTTCAGCGGCGTACGCGCGCCGCGAGACGACCTTCGAGCAGGCCTCCCTGGTCTACGGCTCAGCCATCCAGGGTTTCATCGAAAGGCCTTCCGGGCAGGGGTTTGCATCCCACGAGCCGCATCCCGCGGCGGCGGACTTCGAATCCGAGGCGGTGGAGGCGAAGCTGGAGGCGGGCGAGGCGCTGGCGCTCTACGAGCTGCTGCGCTGCCGCGTGAGGCATTTCTCCGCCGGCCTGGCGCTGGGGCCGCTGGCCTTCGTGCGGCAGCTCGTCAAGGGGCTTTCGCCGGCCTCGAAGGACACGGCGCGGCGCTGCGGCCTCTGCAAGGCCGTGGACATCTACACGGCCCGGTGGCTGAGAGGCGGGGACAAGGTGTCGCTTCCCAGGCGGCGCCAGGCCTAGCCCGCCGCGGGCTGGCGGGAGGATCCGGGCTGGCCGGGGGCGTGCGCCCCCGCCGCGCGGAGCCGCGCCCGAAAACGAGGCGTCTCGGCCTCGGAACGCCCCGCCCCTCCTTTCGGCGGGCCGCCGAGCCCTGCGCGGAAGCTCCGCGCGGCACGTCCCGCCGATTCGCCCCCTCGAAACCATGGTGGCGGGGAGTCGAATCCAGCTTGGGATCTGTTTGTCATGGTTTGAACGGCGTAATGCCGGGATTTTTTGGGGCCTGGCCCCTATTATGGGATTTTCTGGGGATTTTTTGGGGCCTGGCCCCTATTATGTGGCCCCTATTATGTGAGAACGGGCCAGTTCATGTGCCTGAAAACAAGACGAGCGCGCCAAGGGCGCGCTCGTCCGGGTCCGATGTCAGGGACGGACTATTCGACGATGTTCGAGCGGCCAGGGGCGACTGCGCCGCCGACGCCGTGGACATCGTAGACGTTGCGACCGGAGGTCCAGGTGCCGTCGAGAACCTTGTAGCCCGAGGAGCTGTCGAGCGTGCCGACGATCTTGCCCTTGGCGCCGGAGACTTCGAACTGGGCGTTGTAGGCCGTTCCGCCCGCGCCCGAGATCTCGTTGACGCTGGTGAACTGGCCGCTGAAGGTCGAGCCGTTCGTCAGCGCCATCGTCAGGTACTGCCCCGTCTGGGAGACCGTGATGGCCTTCACCGCCGTCGCCGCCGTCGGATCCGTGCCGTCCCCAGTCGAGCCACCCGAAACGTCAAGCGTGTAGGAATAAGTCGCGATGATGTTACCGGAGTCTGGCCGGTTTGCAACCATCGTGATGGCCCAAGCGCCGGAAGAGTAGTCGATAGTTCCATTTCCCGCGCTTTGTAAGTTGCCG
>JAAZAI010000613.1 GCA_012514445.1 Lentisphaerota bacterium | reverse complement strand
TCGCCGACGCCGGTGATGGTGCCGCCCGTGCCGATGCCGGCCACGAAGGCGTCGACCTCGCCGTGCGTGTCGCGCCAGATCTCCTCGGCGGTCGTCCGGCGGTGCGCCTCCGGATTGGCGGGATTGTCGAACTGGCGCGGCATGAAGCTGCCGCGGATTGTCCGCAGCAGCTCCTGCGCCTTGTCCACCGCCCCGCGCATGCCCAGCGGCCCGGGGGTGAGCACGAGCTCGGCGCCCAGCATCTTGACGAGCTTGCGACGCTCGATGGTCATCGTCTCGGGCATCGTCAGGATCAGCCGGTAGCCCTTGGCCGCGCAGGCGAAGGCCAGGCCGATGCCGGTGTTGCCGGAAGTCGATTCGATGACGGTCATGCCCGGCTTGAGACGTCCGTCCGCCTCGGCGGCGGCGATCATGGCCGCGCCGATGCGGCATTTGACGCTGTTCATCGGGTTGAAGGAGTCGAGCTTCGCGACGACGATCGCGCCGCAGCCTTCGGCGACCCGGCGCAGGCGCACGAGGGGCGTGGCGCCGATGGCCTGGGTGATGTCGTCGTGGATGCGTCCGCGGCTGATCGGGCCGTTCGGATCGTGGAGGCTTTCGTAGGGGGTTTCGCTCATGGCGGAGTTCCTTTCAGATTTCGCCGGACTCGCTGGCGTGTTCCTGGTCGTAGCGGTAGATGGCCGCCAGCCGCGCGCGCAGTTCGCGCAAGGCGGGATCCGTCCGCCGCCGCGGGCGCGGGACGTCGACGGCGAGGCGATTGCGGACGGTGCCGGGGCCGGGGGAGAAGACGACGATCTCGTCGGAGAGGTAGACCGCCTCGTCGAGGTCGTGGGTGACGAGGACGATGGTCTTGCCCGTGTCGCCCCAGAGCCGGACGAGATCCTCCTGCAGGCGCTCGCGCGTCTGCAGGTCCACGGCGGCGAAGGGTTCGTCCATCAGGATGATCGAGGGCTCCACGGAGAGGGCGCGCGCGATCGCGAGGCGCTGGCGCATGCCGCCGGAGAGCTGCGCCGGGTATTTGCTTTCGGCGCCGGCCAGCCCGACGCGCGCGAGATAGCGCAGCGCAAGGGCGCGCCGTTCGCCGCGGGGGGCGCCGCGCAGCTTGAGCGTGAAGACCACGTTCTGCAGGGCGGTCATCCAGGGGAAGACCGCGTAGTCCTGGAAGATCATGGCGATGTCGTGCTTGGGCTTGTCGCGGAACACGCTGTTGGCGATGGGCGAGAGGAAGCGGTACTTGCGCCGGTAGGCCTCCATCTCCTTGCGCGTGGCCGGCAGCGGCTCCAGGACGCGCCGGCCGTCGATCCAGACTTCGCCTTCGGTCGGCGCCTGCAGCCCGGCGAGGATCTCGAGAAAGGTGGACTTGCCGCAGCCCGACGGGCCGAGGAAGGAGACGAACCGGCCGTCGGGGATGGAGAGCGAGACCGACAGCACGGCCGTGGTCCCGTCCGCGGTCCGGTCGTCGTTGACGACCGAGAAGAACTTGGTGACGTTGCGCGCTTCGATCATGGCTGCCTCCCCACCCGCCAGAGCGCGAGCTTCGCCTCGACGTATTTCATGATCTCGATCAGGAACCAGCCGATGGCCCCGAGCACGACCATGCAGGCGATCATGCGGTCGATCTGGAAGTACTCCTTGCTTTCGAGCAGCAGGTACCCGAGCCCGGCGTTCCCGCCGTGCATCTCGGCGATGATCAGCATGACCAGCCCCATTGCGATGCCGATCTTGACGCCCATGACGATCGACCCCAGCGCGTGGGGCACGTACACGTGGCGGATGAGCGTCCACTCGCTGGCGCCGAAGACGCGGGCCGAGGCGACATACCGCGGATCGACGTCCTTGACCCCCTGGTAGGTGTTGAACAGGATCGGGTAGAAGGCGCCGAGGAAGATCAGGTAGATCTGCATCGGGAGCCCCACGCCGAGGACCACGATGGTGATGGGCACCCACGCCGGCGGCGGGACCGGCGCCAGCAGCTGGAACAGCGGCAGGGCGTGCTTGCGGAAGAACAGGTTCCAGCCCATCAGCACGCCGATCGGCAGGGCGAAGGCCACGGCGGCGCCCAGACCGAGCAGGAACCGGCCGAGGCTGAGGCCGACATGCCTGGAGAGTCCGTGGCGGGCGAAGAGGTCCCACAGCGTCGCGGCCACCTGGGATGCCGGCGGGACCAGGGTGCGCGGCACCCAGTCGAGACGCGGCGCGAGCTCCCAGAGCGCCAGCAGCGGCAGGAGAACCGTGGCGAACTCGATCGAGGCCAGGCTCCCGAACGACGTCTTCAGGAAGACGCCCGCTTCGCGAAGCGTCGTCCAAAACCAGGCGCCGGATTTGCTGCGGGTTACGTCGTTCATGTTGGATTTCCGTGGATGGCGTATTCTAGGGCGACGCCGCGCCGGCAAAGGCCGGCACGGCGCCGTCGCATCGGTCTACTTGCCCCACGTGACGCCCTTGAAGGCGTCGGCGTAGAGCTTCTGGCCGGGGTTTTCCTTGATGTCGCCGTTGGCGACCAGGGCGTCGGCGAGCCGCGAAAGGCCCTCCTCCTTGAGGATCGTCTGGAAGCGCAGCCGGTGGTTGCCCTGCTTGATCGCCGCCACGGGGGCGCCGGTGTACGCATGGGCGATCCGGACGACCTCCTCGGAGGTCGGATCCGCCAGGATCAGGGCGTTGGCCTCCTCGATGGCCGCCACCAGCGTCTGGAGCGCCGCCGGATCGCTCTGCAGGAGTGCGGTTCGCGCGTTGATCGTGCGGCAGGGGATGCCGGCCGAGACGTCGGGGCGGACGAAGCGGTAGCCTTTCAGCTCCGCGATGCTCGCCTGCGGCTCCTCCAGGATCGCGGCGTCGACGGCGCCCGCCTCCAGCGCGGCGATCGCGGGGCCGCCGGCCAGCTTTTCAAGCGCGAAGGGGCTCTTCGCGGCCTGGGCGGCCTGCACGTAGCTGATGACCGCCTCGCAGGTCGGCGAGATGCCGGCCACGCGCTTGCCCTTCAAGTCCGCGATGTCCTGGATCGACGAGGCCGGCGGCACGACGAGCACCGAGGTGCAAGGCGCCTTCACCTGCGCGATGATCCGGATGGGCGCGCCATTGGCGATCGCGGCGATCACCGCGGTGGGGCACGCCCAGTAGGCGTCGGCCTTTCCCGCGACGACGAGATCGCGCGCGGCGGCCAGGTCCTTCACGTCCACGATCTCGACTTCGAGGCCGCGCTTCGCGAAGAAGCCTTTTTCCTTGGCCACGTACAAGTTGAGATGGTGGGTCGTCTTGGCGTCCGCCACGACGATCTTCTTCGTCTTCGTCGCCTCCGCGTCTTGCGCGGCTCGCGCGTCCGCCGCCGTCAGCGCCAGCAGCGCCGCGGCTCCGATACCGATGAGGTTGGTTTTGTTCTTCATGCGTTCGTTCCTTTATGCGTTTTTTTGTGGTTGCCCGTCGGCTAGAAGCGAAGCGTCGCGGAGAACGCGACGCGCTGCGCTTCCGCGCTGTCCTTGCTCTTGTAGCGGGTTTCGATCTGCGACACCTCGGCGCCCAGGGAGGTGTTCGACGTCAGCGCGTAGATCGCGTTGCCGTAGAGCCGGCTGTTGCGCGAGCGCGCGTCCTTGCCCAGGTCGCCGTCGTCCGGATCGTCCACGCCGTAGCCGGCGCCGAACGTCAGCTTCTCCGTGGCGGTCGCGGTCAACTGCAGATAGCCGCCCTTGGCGCCGATCTCGCGATGGGCCGCGGTGTTGACGCCCTGACCGATGCCGGCCTGGTACGCGTCGAGGTTCGCTCCCGTCCAGACGATGCCCTGCAGCGCCAGCTTGGATGAGAGCGGCAGGATCACCGCCGCGTGCGCGAGCCAGACGTCGTAGTCGTGGTCGTCCTTTTCCGCGAGGACCGTCTTCTCGGTGGCGACGCCCTGCGCGTCGAGGGTCTCGACGGTGGTCGTGGCGTCCACGGTCTCCCTGCCGTAGAGGCCGGCCAGGGCGATCGTCAAGGGGCGGCCCGCCGCGCCGCGCGTGTGCAGCGCGAGACCCGCCTGTGCGGACGGGGCGCCCGCGTCGGCGCCGTCATCCTGCCCAAGTCCGGCGAGATCCTCGCTATAATCGAAGTGTTTTCGAGACTAGGGAACGACGCGGTAGAATGCGGCGGGCTGGTCGGGCGGAAGGGCGACGTCCACGCGGAAGCGGAAGACGCCATACGTCTCGCCCGTCTCGGTCGGCGCTCCGGCAAGCGGCGCCCAGGCCGCATCGCTCAAATTCGTCTTGGCGTCGACGCGATACGGGATGCCGCGTTCGCCCAGGAAGGTGATGCCGAAGACGTCCTCTCCTGCCGAGATGTCGACAATGGAAGGCGCGAACGCCGGCGCGGGCGTGTCGCCCGCCCACACGATGTCGTCCACCCATCCGGCGTCGGCGCTGCTGGCCAGCGAACCGTTCTTGACGTACTCCCAGCGCAGCACGTGCGTCCCAACCCCCTCCACGCGGTTCGTCACCGCCGTCCAGGGCTGCTTGGTGCCGGAAATCGCCGTGATCGCCACGCCGTCCACCAGAAAGCGCAGAAAGTCCCCGCCGCTCTGGCTCGAGACGGTCCAGACGAAGGTCACCTCGCCGCTCCCCTCGACCCGCGTCTCGATCGCCGTGAATCCGCCATCCGGCACAATCCCCGGCCCGCCAAGCTGCAGCGCCGGCGTGCCCGAGGGCGATCCCGCCGTGACGCTGGCCGTCACGCCCGTGGCGACGCCGTCCACGGTGAACACGCGCCCGTAGGCGCCCGCGACGCGATCCAGCGCGTCGCGGTAAGTCGCGGCGATCCAGGTGTCGCGGGTCGGCATCGTCAGCGAGGTCGTGCGTGCCTGCGCATCGAAGAGCCCCGCCACGGCGTCGCCGCTCCAGCGGTCGAAGAGCTTGTAGGGCGGATCGGGATCGGCCGTGACGTCGACGGCGCTGCACTCCCAGTGCTCGCCGCTTCCGCTGCCGTTGACGACCTCCAGCATCCGCAACACCACCGGGATGTAGGTCGCGGACACCGCCACGTCGTTCGTGCTGACGACTAGCGTCGTGGCGG
>JAAZAI010000074.1 GCA_012514445.1 Lentisphaerota bacterium | reverse complement strand
GATGTCGCGATATCCCATCCAGCCCCAGCGGCACCACGTCGCGCCGTAGAGCGTCTGCTGCTTGAGCCAGCCGTTGGCGAGGCGGTCGAAATGCGGGTCAGGCGTCTCGACGGCGTTGTGCGCCACCATCGCCCGCTTCTCGGCCACGAGCGCCTCGAACGCGGCGGCGAAATTCGCGAAGCAGCGCCGGCGCACGTCGGCGATCGCCGCCTCGGAGTCCGTCAGCCCGGTCAGCAGACGAACGGTCTCCGAGGCGTCCGCCGCGAGTTCAAAGGAGAATTGGAGCACGCCGACCGTCGCCTCGGACGATCCGGGCGAATCGGTGCAGGCGCCGTCGACGACGGCCTGCGGATCCTTCAGGGTGCGGTAGGTGCCCACGAAATGGTCGCGGCTGCCGTCATGGCCGACGGCCGGGCGGTCGGCGGTCAGGAAGGCGGTGAGGTAGCGATGCGGGGCGATGTAGGGATGCTTCTGCACGACCATCGCGTTGAGCGATTCGTTGAACCACGCGCCGCGGTAGATCATGTCGCCGTAACCGTTGAACCCCCACTTGTACTGGAGGGCGTACTGGTTGTAGACGAAGACGCCGAGCGAACGGGGCCGGCCCGAGCGGTTCTCCAGACTCAGGCGCCAGCACTCGACCGCCTCGCGCCCCGGCGGCACGAAGATCAGCAGCGAGGCGCGGATGCCGTCCGTCTCGGAGACGATCCGCGTCCACCCCAGCCCGTGCGTGCAGGCGTAGGCGTCGCAAGGACGGCAGACCGGCTCCCATCCGACGTTCCAGAAGGCGCCCGTGGCGTTGTCGCGTACGTAGACCAGGCGGCTCATGAGGTGGTCGCGCCCGAAAGTCTCGATGTCGACGACGCGCCCCACGCCGCTGAAGACCTGGATGGCCTCCCTGCCGTCGATCTGCGCGTCGCACGTGCCGATGCCGGTCTGCTGGACGCACGAGAAGACGGCATCGTTCCAGAGAAAGTTGTCGAAGGCCCGAGGCGTGGCGGGGTCCGTGACGACGAACGACAGGCCGTCGTCGCCGAAGTGTCCGTACTGATTATGCATGTGTTGTCTCTGTTGAATTTCGATTCACCTTCATTTTTAAGGTTCTTCCGGGTTTTGCGTGTGATTTTCACTGCATGATTGGGAGCATGTCGAGGTTTCCGAGATGAAAGTACAGGTCGCGTTTGAGGCGCTCGCGGTTGCGATATCCATTGGCCTGCTTGATCAGCCCCTGGATGCGGCTGTTCATCCCCTCGCTGAAGGCGTTGGTCACTCGGTGGACAAAGTAGTTGAGCACCTGTGGCAGATGGTCTTTGATCATCCGGGCAACCTTCTTGATGGGGTTGAGTCGGCTGCGCATGGCCGCAGAGTACCAGTCCTTGAAGAAGGCCTCGGCCTGCGCCCAGTTTCCGCATTCAAAGAAGGAGCGGAAGATCTCCTTCAGGCACCAGGCCCTGCCCGTGCGGGTTTTGCCGTCTTTCATGGCCGCCATGCGCTCGGTCCACTTGGCGGGAAGGCTCTCGAAGCCATAGAGCCACATGAAGCGGGTTCCCTTGAGCGTCTTGCGAGCCGCCGTGTCGAGCAGCGGCTGCTCCTGCCTGCGAACGCGGTCCACGGCCTGGTTCATGTGCTGGACGATATGGAAGGGGTCGTGGGTGATCGCCTGCTCTCCCTGCGGCAAAGCCGCGCTCGCCGAGTTGATGAACGGCCTCCACATGTCCATGCTCGCGCAGCCGATCCGCTCAAGCGGCCCGGTGCTTTCAAGCTTCCAGTAGGCGTCCAGCGCGGACTGCTCCCGCCCGTCGGCGATGAAGTCCACGAAAGGGGCTCCCTCGTGGGGGACTCGCGTGACGATCGTCACGTAGTCGTGCCCCTTGCCGACGCTCTTCTCGTCGATGCAGACGGCTCGCGCGGGAACCGGGACTCGGCGTTCGAGTCCTCGCTTCACCGCCCGTTCCTTGGTGTGGTCGGTCTCGTCCCAGCTCAGGTGCAGGTGCCGGGCCGCCGCAGAGGTGCTGCAATGCTGCATCAGCATGATCGCGACCTGTTCGAACATGGCCGTGAAGCGCCCGTAGGGCTCCGCCCAAGGCACCGTGACCATCAGCGTGCCGTGCTCGGGGCACTTCACGCGCGGAACTTTAGCCTCAATGATCGTTCTGAGCTGGCAAGTGTCCAGATGCCGCCAGCGACGCGTCGTCCACTCATGCACATGCATGCGCTGGGAACAGGTGGG
>JAAZAI010000612.1 GCA_012514445.1 Lentisphaerota bacterium | reverse complement strand
TATGAAAAAACGGGGCAAAAGTCAATCCCGGAGAATGCGCCCGGAGAATGCCCGGAGAATGCGCCCCGAACCGCTGCTTGACGAAGCGCGCCGGAAACCCTAGAATCGACCGCTGTTTTCGCCCCAGTAGCTCAGTTGGACAGAGCGGCGGTTTCCTAAACCGCAGGTCGCGTGTTCGAGCCACGCCTGGGGCACCACCCATCCACAACTGGAGAATCCGCCCATGTCCCGCATCTACAACTTCAACGCCGGTCCCGCCGTCCTGCCCCTGGAAGTCCTCCAGACGGCCCAGGCCGAACTCATCGACTTCCAGAACACGGGCATGTCGATCCTCGAGTCGTCGCACCGCGCGAAGGCCTACGAGGCGATCCACGAGGAGGCGATCGCCAGCCTCCGCGAGCTGCTGGGCATTTCGGACGACTACGCCGTGCTGCTGCTCCAGGGCGGCGCGAGCACGCAGTTCTCCATGGTGCCGATGAACCTGCTCCTCCCCGGCGAGACGGCCGACTACACGAACTCCGGCGCGTGGGCCTCCAAGGCCATCAAGGAGGCGCAGAAGGTCGGCGCCGTCAACGTCGCCGCCAACTGCGGCAAGGACATCCCCACCCGCGTGCCCTCCCCCGCCGAGCTCAAGCTCACCCCGGGCGCCAAGTACCTGCACGTCACGAGCAACGAGACGATCTCCGGCGCGCAGTGGAAGACCTTCCCCGAGGTCGCCTGCCCGCTCGTCGCGGACATGAGCTCGGACATCCTCTCCCGCCCCTTCGACATGTCGAAGTTCGGCCTCGTCTACGCCGGCGCCCAGAAAAACCTCGGCCCCTCCGGCCTCACCGTCGTCATCGTCCGCAAGGACCTCGCCGCCCAGGCGCCCGAGAACCTCCCGACGATGATGCGCTACGCGACCCACATCGAGGAGAACTCGCTCTACAACACCCCCCCGTGCTTCTCCATCTACATCCTCGCGCTCGTGCTGCGCTGGGTCAAGAAGCAGGGCCGCGACGCCCTCTACCGCCAGAACGCCGAGAAGGCCGCGCGCCTCTACGCCGCCATCGACGGCAGCGAGGGCTGGTACCGCGGCACCGCGGTGAAGGAATTCCGCTCCGACATGAACGTCACGTTCCGCCTCCCCACGGAGGAGCTGGAGGCCTCGTTCGTCTCGCAGGCCACGAAGGCGGGCTTCAACGGCCTCAAGGGCCACCGCTCCGTCGGCGGCATCCGCGCCTCGATCTACAACGCCTTCCCGCCGCAGGGCGTCGCCGATCTCGTCGCCTTCATGGCGGATTTCAAGAAGGCCAACGGCTGATCCGACCCCGGTCCGGATCCGGGCGATGAAAAGCGAAATTTCCAGGACGCGACTGAAAAAAGTCGGGAGCCGGGAGCGGAAGTTCCTTGCCGGAATCGAGGAGGTGGCGTTCCGCAACGGCAACCTCCTCGCCCTGCTCTACGCGCTGGGGGTCGTCGCGGCGACCCTCGGCTGCGCGTTCTGGAGCGTGCGGGCGACGACGGGCGACGAGTTCGGGACTCAGCTCCCGCGCGCCCTCGCCGCCGTGCTCGTCGCGCTGCTCTGCTCCCGGATTCTGATGGGGATCGACGGCCGCGACCTGCTCAAGCGCAACTCGCGCATCCTGATGCTCTGCCTCGTCGGCGTCTTCGGCGCCGCGTTCTCGGCGCTCGGCGTCGTGGCCGCCGCCGCGCCGGCGCTGGAGCGGCACCTGGACTTCGAGGTCGCGCGCATCGCGCCGTTCCTGTTCCCGCTGCTCTTCGCCCCCGCGCTGGCGACGCTGCTCGCGGGCCCTGCCGCGGGCGTCGCCATCGGCGTCGGCGCCGCCCTGCTCAACCTGGTGTTCGTCCCCGAGACCGGGGTGCTGCCCGCGCTGGCCGGCGGAATCGTGATCGCGGTCGCGGCGCCGCCGCTCGTGGCGGACGTGAAGCGGCGCACGGCGCTGCTGCGCGCGTTCATCGCCGGCGGCTGCGTGCAGCTTCTCGGCGTCGTCGTGCTCTTCTCCTCGCGCCTGGCCGCCGACGGGCTCTCGGACGAGCTGCTCCGGGAGGCGCTCTTCGCCGCCGGCGCCACGGTCGTCTCCGCGGGCTTCGCCTTCGCGGCCACCGTCCTGCTGCTGCCGCTGCTGGAACATCTCTTCGGCGCCTGCAGCAACATCCGCCTCAACGACTACGCGGACCTCGGCCACTCGCTGCTGCAGAAGCTCTCCCTCGCCGCCCCCGGCACGTACCACCACAGCGTGGTCGTGGCCACCCTCTCGGCGGCGGCCGCGGACCGCATCGGCGCGAACTCGCTGCTCGCGCGCGTGGGCTCCTACTACCACGACATCGGCAAGCTCACCAAGCCCAACTACTACACCGAGAACGCCCGCCCCGACCAGGCCAACCCCCACGACGGCATCTCCCCGAACATGAGCGCCGTCATCATCGCCGCCCACGTGAAGGAGGGCATCGGCCTCGCGCTCCACTACAACCTCCCCCCGCCCATCCGCGACATCATCCGCGAACACCAGGGCACCTCCGTCATGCACTGGTTCCTCCACAAGGCCAAGGAGGACGCCAAGGCCAAGGCCGAGGCCGGGAAGACCGACCCCGCCACCGTGGACGAAAGCCAGTTCCGCTACTCCGGCCCGCGCCCCTCGACGAAGGAATCCGGCATCGTCCTGCTCGCGGACTCCATCGAGGCCGCCTCCCGCAGCCTCGAGCGCCCCACCCACGGCGCCATCGAGAACCTCGTCAACAACATCGTCTCCGGCAAGATCGACGACGAGCAGCTCGACTGCTGCCCCCTGAGCTTTCTCGACGTGGCGCTGATCAAGCGCACGTTCACCACCTCGCTCACCAACATCCTGCACGCCCGCGTCGCCTACCCGGCCGACGACAAGTCGAAGGAGGCGAAGCATGACGCTGACCATCGAAGCGCGCCCGCGCAGCCCGGCGCTTGACGCCGCCGCCGTCCGGCGCCTCGCCGGGACGCTCGCCGGCTGGGCGGCCCGCGCCGCGGCCCGCCGCGGCCGGGCGTCCGATTTCGGCGCCGTGGCGCTGTGCTTCGTCGGCCCCGCCGCCATCGCCCGCATCCACCGGCAGGCGCTCGGCCTGCCGGGCGAGACCGACGTCGTCACTCTCGCCTACGCCGCCGCGCCCGGCGCCACCGCCGCCGCCGAGATCTTCGTGAACCCGGCGCTCGCCCTCCGGCGCGGCGCCGGCCGCGCCGCCCTCGACCTGACCGCGCCGGAACGCCGTCTCGCGTGGTCGCCCGACCACGAGCTCGCCCTCTACATCGCCCACGGATTCGACCACCTCGCCGGCGCCGACGACGCCGCGCCCGCCGGCTTCGCCGCCATGCGCCGCCGCGAACTGGCCTGGATCCGCCGCGCCGAGGGCCTCGGCCTCGTCGCCGGTCTCTTCAAAACCCCCGGAGGCAGCCATGTTTGACGACCGCATGAAAGAACTCGCCGACCGCGTCGCCGCGCTCATCGACCAGGAGCTCTGGGGCCAGGCCGCGGCCGAAATCGCCAGCCTCGAGCCGGCCGACATCGCCGAGTTCATCAGCCACTACAACCGGGACGTCATCGAGGCCCTGTTCAAAGTCCTCCCCGAATCGCTGAAGCCCGACGTCCTCGCCGAACTCGACCCCGAAATCGCCGCCGAGATCACCGAGTCCATGACCTCCGGCGAAATCTCCGACCTCTTCGAGGAGATGGAGCCCGACGACGCCGCGGACGTCCTCGGCGAACTGGACAAGGCGATCAGCTCCCAGGTCATCGAGCAGATGGACGAGGAGGAGGCCGAGGACGTCCGCAGGCTGATGACCTACCCCGAGGACTCCGCGGGCGGCATCATGACCACCGACCTGGTCCAGATGTACGGCACCCAGACCGTCCTCGAGGCCCTCGACGCCATCGCCGAACGCGAAGACGAAACCCACATCTACCAGATCTACGTCGTGGACGCGGAGCACCGCCTCGTCGGCACGGTCACGATCTGGGACCTCCTGCGGCAGCACAACCGCGGCGTCAAGCTCGCCGAGATCATGGACCACGAGTTCTTCTCCGTGCGCAGCGACATGGACCAGGAGGAGGTCGCGCGCACGATCGCCAAGTACTCGCTCTCCGTGATCCCCGTCGTCGATTCGCAAGGCGTGCTGCTCGGCCGCGTCACGCACGACGACGTGCTGCACGTCATCAAGGAGGAGGCCGAAGAGGACATCTTCCGCCTCGCCGGCTCCGACGACGACGAACTGGGCAATTCGTCCATCCTGCGGAGCTGCGCGATCCGCCTGCCCTGGCTGACCATCACGCTGCTCGGGGGCGTCGTCACCAGCTCCCTGCTCAACCTCTACGCGAAGCACTTCAGCGCCCTCGTCATCCTTGCCGCCTTCATCCCCAACGTCATGGCCATGGGCGGCAACACCGGGCTGCAGTCGAGCGTTCTGCTCATCCGCGAGATCGCCGCCGGCCCGGCCCGGCGCCACGCCATGGGCAAGCTGCTCTTCCATGAAGTGCGCACCGGGGCGCTCATGGGGCTCGTCTGCGGCATCGGCATCTTCATCTGGGCGCTCGCCCTCATGAAGCTCTCGCCGCCGGAGTCGATGCCGTGCTCCCCGTTCTACCTGGCGGCCGTCATCGGCCTGTCGCTCTTCGCGGCCATGAGCTTCGCGGCGGGCTTCGGCGCCGTCGTCCCCATCCTGCTCGACCGCGTGAAGATCGACCCCGCCGTCGCCTCCGGCCCGTTCATCTCGGTGATGAACGACATCTCCGCCCTGCTCATCTACTATGCGATCAGCTTCGGACTGATCCTGCGGCTGCTCGGATGATCGCGAAAACCGAGGCCATCGTCCTGCGGATCTTCCCGTTCTCCCGGACCTCCCACATCGTGGCGTGGCTCGCCGAGGACGGCGCCCGGCTGACGACCTCGATCAAGGGGGCCGTCCGGCCCAAGAGCGCGTTCCTCGGCCAGTACGACCTCTTCTACACCTGCGAGCTGCTCTACTACGAGCGCGAGCACGATGGCGTCCACATCGCGCGGGAATGCACGCCGCTCGCACCCCGCGAATCGTTCCGCTCGAACTGGCGCGCCGCGCAATGCGCCTCTTGGTTCGCCGCCCTCGCCTACCACGCCGCGGAAGGCCACGAATCCGGGCGCGCCCTCTACCGCCTGCTGGCCGAGACGCTCGATTTCATCGCCGCCTCGCCCGGCCCGCCGCCCGCCGCCGTCTTCGCCCGCTTCGAGGCGAAGATCCTCGACGTCTGCGGGCTCACCCCCAACTTCGCTCCCTGCGAATCCTGCGAGCCCGCGGCGGACGCGACGACGCGCTTCAACCTCGCCTCCGGCTCGTTTTGCTGCCGCGAGCACGCGGCCGGCGACTCCGGCGATCCCATGATCGCGCTCTCGGCGCGCACCGTCGAACTCTACGAGACGATGCGCCGCGCCGCCTCGCTCGGGCTGCAGTCCCCCGTCGCCCGGCACAACGGTCCCGCCGTGCATGCGCTGCTTCGCTTCCTCGGGCTGTTCATCCGCTACCACCTCGCCGACGTCCCGATCGACGGTCGCGCCGTCGCCCTGCGCGCGCTGGGTCCGGGCTCCGAGGGGCTAGCGGCTAGGGATTAGCGGCTAGACATCTTTGTCGCGAACTTTGTCGAAAGTTTTGTCGAAAACCGCACCCACAGACATCCGTTACAGCTCCCCAGTCTCCACCAGCCTCCGGAAAACGCGGCAGGAGTCGGCGATGGAAGCGCCGGAGTAGAGTCCGTTCACCTCGTTCTGGATGCACTTGAGACGCGGCGCCGTCTTGAGCTTCGCGACGAGCGGCGCCCAGGCGATTTCACCGCGGCCGGGAAGCAGGTGCTGGTCCCAGAGGCCGGTGTTGTCATGCAGATGGCAGGTCGTGACGTAAGGCAGCATCTTGTCGAGGACGGCTTCGTCGTAGGGGACCGGACCGAAGCGCCGCCAGGCCTGGACGGGGTTGGAGTCCGGGGCGCCGCGGTCGCGCGCCATGAGGTTGGCGTGGCCGGCGTCGAAGCAGAGGCCGAGGTTCGGCGAGCGGAAGTGGTCCAGGATCGCGAGGAGCTTCTCGGGCGTGTTGGTGGGGAACCAGACGTTCTCGATCGCGATCACGACGCCGAGGCGCGACGCGACCGGCAGCAGTTCGTCGAGCGAACGGAGGATGAAGCCGTGGAGCTGGTCGAGGGAAAAGGGGACGAACTCCTCGGGCGTGTTGCCCACGTGCATCGTGATGCTCTCGACGCCGAGTTCCGCGACCACCTCGAGCGCGAGCTTGTGCCGGGCGATCATCCCGGCGCGCATGCCTTCGAAGGGCAGGTCGAGATCCTCGATCACGCCGTAGGGCGCATGGGCGTCGACGAATTTCACGCCCGAGGTCTCGAGGTCCTTGCGCAGGGTCTTGGCGGCCCGCGGATTCTTGATCACTTCGCGGATGAGCGAATCGGACAGCACGAGGTTGCGTTCGCCATTCGCGGCGAACTCCGCCATGATGAAAGGGCGGACCTTGTCGTTGGTCTGTTCGAAGGCGAAGAGATGGGTGAGCGGCGGCGTCTCGGGCATGCGGGCTCCTTGCAGTCGGAGGTGGACGGGGTGGATGTTTCGGGTCATTGTAGCACGATCCTCGTGGAAACGGCAACTCGAATTGCAATCGGTCGCCGGGGTACCTGATGGAGTGCAACGGCGCGAAACATGTGAAAAAGAGTAGACGGGGTCTGGGGTGCCCCCAGCCACAACTACTCACCACGCGCTACACACTACTCACCCAAGCGGTCAGTCGACGGGGCTGGTCCGGGGCGCTCGATGGGGCGTTACTACAACAACCCCCGGCGACTGACCGAATACCCGGATTTCTGACTGGGGTTGTCAAAGTGCGCTTTTTTCGATATCGTATTGATGTCAATTCCACACCAGAAGCAAACAGGAGGGAGACAGCATGAAGACGAGCAGTTTGATTCGGATGGCGGCGGCCGCGATGGTCGTCTTGGCGATCGGCATCGCCAGCGCGCGCGGGCAGAGCGAGGATCCGCGAGCGCCGCGCCTCTGGCGCGCGACGACCGGGCAGACCTTGAAGGCCGCGTTCGTGGAGATCAAGGCGGGCGCCGTGGTCTTGAAGGCCGAGGACGGCCAGCTCCGGGGCGTGCCGCTGAACCTGCTGATGCCCAAGGACCAGGCGGTCGCCAAGGACTTCGCGGAACGCATGGGGGCGGGAGGCATGTTCGCCGTCAAGCCCGCTTTGCCCGGACGCCTCCCGACTTTCGCCGAGGGTCCCGGCAAGGGGTTTTACGCCTTCTACACCAACGCCAATTTCATCGTGCGCGTCACGGACAAGGCGGCCGCCTCCGTTCAGTGCATCGAGAACGGCAAGCCGGTCGGAAAGCCCATCCGGGTGAATCCCGGGCACGTTTTCGTCGGCCCGGACAACCCGACTCCCCGCGCCCGCGCCATCGCGTCCTTCGACGCGGTTCCCGGCCCCCTGCTTCAACCGAAAATCATCTCGTTCACGGGGCTTCTGAAGGACGACGTCCGCTTCGGCTTCAACATCGCGATCGAGGACACGGCCGTCCACACCTGGAGCTGGGCGGAGGATCCGCCCGGCATCGCCCAGCCCACCCAGTGCATTCCCGCCTTCCAGTTCGCGGCCTCGCACAGCTTCGAGGCCCACGTGATGGTCGTCGACCAGAAGGCGGCCGTCAAGGATCTCTCGCTCGTGTTGGAGCCGATGAAGGGCAAGGAAGTCGTGCTCCCCTACGGCGACATCCCGAAAGGCTTCAAGGGCGCCATGAAGTCCGCGGAAATCAAAGGGCCCGTGTTCGGCTCGCGACGGCTAAGCCTCGCGCCGGGGCGTTCCAAGAACGCTGAAATGGAGTTCTACTCCGCCGGTCACGGGGCGCTTTTCTCGGGCTACAATATCCGGCTGGTCAAGAAGAACGCCGCCTCCAAGGACGACGCCGAGCGCATCACCTTGAAGATCGAATGATTTAATCACGGATGCAAGGTCTGGGAACGCAGCGATTCTCAGCCGCCCCGGAACCGGAGATGCGCGATGCGAGGCGGAAGCCTCGCGGTCCCAGGGGCGCGGGTGCGCGTCAACATAGTCGCCGCGCACAGAATCCAGAATCCAGTAGTCAGAATCCAGACGTCGGCCCGCCAGTCGACTTGCAGCGCCGCCTCGACGGTCTGTGGCCGGACGCGGGTCAAGCCGGGGCTTGCGGCAACAGCAGGGACACCTCGGTTCCCTGGCCGGGGCTGCTCCGGATCTCGAGCTTGCCGCCGTGGGCCTCCAGGACGTTGGCCGCCATGGCGAGACCCATGCCCGTGCCGGACTCGCCCTTCGTCGAGTAGAAGGGGCGGCGGCAGTTGGCCAGCACCTCCTCGGGCATCCCTTCGCCATCGTCCTTGACCGAGAGCTTGACGAACTCGCCGGCGTCCTCGACCGCCACGGTGATGACCCCGCCACGCGGCAGGGCGTCGATGGCGTTGAAGAGCACGTTGACGAGGACCTCGCGAAGCTGGTTGACGTGGCCGAGCACCTCACGGGGCGGCTCGAGCCTGGCGCGGATGTCCAGGTGAATCCCCTTGGACCGGCTTTCGACCTCCCAGCGGGGCCGCGTCATCTCGAGCGTGCTCGTGACGAGCGCCGTCAGGGCGACGGGGGCGGGCTGGCGCTCCTCGCTCTGCACCCGGTAGAACGTCTTCATGCGCTTGACCATGTCCGCGCCGGTCATGGCCGCGTCCCGGATGGATTCGAGCGCTTGGCGCGTCTCCTGCGAGTCGACGGGAACCGCGGCGTCCAACAGGATTTCGACGTAGCCGAGGATGGGCATGAGGACGTTGTTGAAGTCGTGCGAGATGCCGCTGGCCATCTGTCCCATGGCATGCAGCCGCTCCTGCTGCTGCATTTTGAGGCTGGCGGATTTCAGGTCGTCGAGGGCCTTCTCCAGCTCTTCCGTCCTGACCCGGAGCTCGGCGGTGCGCGTGCGCACCCGCCACCGGAGCAGCGCCACGAACGCCAGAGCGAGGGCGAGGGCGGCGACCAGGCCCAGAGCGACGGCCCAGGCGTACTTGGGGAGGGCCGTAGGGGGCTTCTCGCCCGTCCATTTCAGGAGCGAGCGGTAGTAGATCGATCCGGGACGGTGCTTCCAACGGCGCAAGTGGCGGTCGATGGCGGCCAGCAGCGCGTCGTCGCCGCCGCGCGTGCCCACGAAGTGCAGCCGCGTGGGATGGAAGATGATGCCGGTCTCCTCGAGCCCGGGATTCTCCCGGCTTCGCATGCGGCCATAGAAGCGGTTGACGATGACGGCGTCGACCGAACCGTCCTCCACCATCGCAAAGGCGAGGTCGTAGTTCGGGAAGGGGACGATCTCGCAGGCGAAGCCGCCTTCCTTGACCATCCGCGTGAAGGTGTCGAACTGGACGGAGTTCTCGAGCACGGCGACGCGTCGGTTCTCAAGGTCCGTGATGGACTTGACGTCGGCGCCGTCGCGGACGTAGATCTGGAACCAGTCGGAGAGGACGGGTTCGGCGTGGAAGGCGTAGAGATCCTCGCGGAGCGGGGTGTGGGCCACGTCCGGCATGAGGTCGATCTCGCCGCTTTGCACCCGCCGGAGGCCTTCCATCCACGATCCCCGGACGAACTCAAGCGCCCAGCCCTCCTTGTCGGCGACCGCGCGGATCAGGTCGATGAAGACGCCGGCGGGTTCGCCGGACTTGTCGACGAAACACTTCGGGGGATTCTGGTACACGCCCACCTTGACGATCCGCGCACCCTCCCCTTCCTGCGCCGCCAGGACGCACCGGAACATCAGAAAAAACGAAATGAAAACGATCCATCCTGTCTTGTTCATCGGCAAGAGCCTCAGGTTAAGTCAAGAAAATTTCGTTGCACCCACGACCACCAACAGATTACGACAGGCGGCGGAAAGGCACAAGCATTATTTCAGATCCCACGGAGAGTCGGGGGGCGAGGCGACGAAGTTGACGCACACCCTTTCATGAACGTGACGCAACGGGGAACATTCTTGATTTCCTGATTTCAAATTCATATTTCAGCACAGAGGAGAATTGGGGGGGGGTGAGCCCTATTTGAAATCATGAAATCAGGGTGCCATGTATGTGGGTGTGTGGGGATGTGGATGTGTGGCAATCTGGATGGTCGCCACAGAATCCTGGAGTCCGAGCGGCGGCGAAGTACCAACCCGGCTACGACGGGTTGCCCGAAAGCGGCAAGAAATTGCCGCCGTGCAT
>JAAZAI010000611.1 GCA_012514445.1 Lentisphaerota bacterium | reverse complement strand
CCACAGCCGCCACTGGTCGATGCGGGCCCGGATTGCGGCGTCCATCGGCTGGGTGTTCAGGCAGGCGACGGATCCTCGCGCCGCGCAGCCGGACAGATTCAGCAGCTTCCCGACAAATGCGGGCGGCAGGATTTGCAGCGACGGCAGCCCGTGCGCGGAGAGGTCGCGCTCGATCACGACGATCTTGCTCGCGGATTTCAACAGGCGAATGACATCGGCGGGGGGATCCTCAGCAAAGGGCAGGAAGAAGACGCCGTCCATGCCGGAGATGGCGTCGGAGATCCCCGGATCGCGCCAATGGGTGTAGTGGACGGCCTTGACCTCCCAGTTCTTTCCGGCGACGATGGCCTTGATGGCGTTGTAGAGGTCGATCAAGATGGGTTCGGGGTGCGAAGGCGTCACGATGGCCAGATGCTTGACGGCCGTCTGCAGCCGCGACTTCAGAGAGATGCGGCCGTTCTGCATCTGCACCAGATGCCCCTCCTCCACAAGCTGCCGCACCGCCTTGGAGACGGTCTGCCGGCTGACGCCCAGTTCTTCGGCAAGCTTCCGGGCTGCCGGGAACGAACGCACCCGATAGTCGCCTTGGCGAAGGCGGTTTTTCAGCGTTTCAACGACAAAAGAGGCCGATGGCATATTTCCCCTAAAGTAGGTCAATTTTGGACAACAAGGCGCAATACTAGGCTTTTGGTTCCGAGGAGTCAAGCTTCGAATGGCTCGAACGCGCGGGTCGCTTTGGAAGTCTCTGCGAGTGGCTTCCCGCAGTTGTGGACAGGTGATACAATCCCCGCATGAATCCCATCTCCACGATGTCCCCTGAAATTCGCGATCTTGGTTCGCTGGGCCTGGGCCGCTATCCGCTGGAAGGCGAGATCCTGCGCTTGCCGGAGCCTTCAAGCGCCAGGCCCGTCTTGCCGCCAGGGCGGTCCGGCCGTGGTTCGCGGACTGCGCGCCCGCCCGCCATATCAAGAATCGCTTCCCCCCCGAGACTCGGCACGGCTGCGACACCTACGGTCAGTACTCCGTCTACAGCATGCTCGCCACGTCGTTTTTCGGACTCGCCGCGCTCCATGCCGACGACGCCATTCCCGAACATCCGACGCCCGCCGAGATCGGCGGCTACGCGCTGGCGCTGCAGCCCGCTTTCCACAAGGTCTTCCTCTGCGCCGAAGGCGCATATGTCGAAGTCGACACGCAAGCCGATCCGAACCACGACGCCACCGGCGTCGGCCGCATCCTCTTCAAGGGCTGTCCTCCCGGCTTTCCCCTCGGCCTGCCCTTCGCCTCCCATTCCAAGTGCATTTATGCGCCAGGCTGTTCCGCCCCGGAAACGCCGGTCGCCCTCGGTCCCGCGTGGCGGGGTCCGGACGGCGCCGCGGATTCGCTCGCCTCGTGGAGCGAGGGCGTCCGCGTGGAGATCGAGGCACTCAAGACGGGCTGCGACGTTTCAGGGGTGGCATGCGTCTACCGGAAGGGCGCGACCACGGTGCATGAGACCGTGCGCATCGTCCGTGGAAAAGTGCTTCTGGACTGGTCCGTCGAAATCGACGGCAGCCCCGTCCTGCCCGTCGAGATCGTCGTGCCCTGCCTGGTCGGCGACGGCGAAAGCCGCGCCTCGTCCGCCCCGGCGGACTCCGGCGTCGATCTTGAATTTCGAGGCCGTACCGTCGCCTTCCGCTGGGGCGCCGACATGCGCCTGCAGAGCGACTCCGTCGAAATCGCCAACCGCAACGGCATCTACCGCCTGCTGCGGCTCGTGGCACCGTCACAACCCGCCCACATCGACATCGAGACCCTCACATGACAAGCACGACTTCCGATCAGCGTCCGGCTGCATGCCGGCAAACCTCCTCCGTCTGCACGTCCGGCGCCCCCGCGGGCGTCAAGGCGAAGAAGGCGGCCTTCGAACGCAACCCGCCACCGGTGAAGGAGAGCGTCCTCTTGACGTTCAAGGGCGTCGACGGCTGGGATGTCTACAACTGCTCGATCCCGTTCACAAGTTGCGGCAGGCGCTATCTCTTCGGGCGCGTCGAGCGTCGCGACCAATGGGCGCGAAGCCATGTCTCGCTCTTCGAGGCGACTGGCGTTGACGAGTGGGCGAAGGTCGCCGGGTTCACGGATCTGGATCTCGAAGACCCCTACGTGCAGACGATCGGCGGGGAACTCGTGGTGGGCGGCACGTTCGTGACCCGGCACGCCGACGGCACCGTGAAAAGCTATCTCGGACGCTTCTATCGCGGCGCGGATCCGTTTTCGCTCAAGTTTTTTCTGGACGGGCCCGATCGGATGAAGGACATCCGCCTCGTCGAATTTCCCGACGGCCGCGTCGGCGTCTTCACGCGTCCGCGCGGCGAGGACGTCCGCGCGAAATACGGTTCGGAAGCCGTGATCGGCTACTTCGAAGCCCCTTCGCTCGACGCGATCTCCGCCGACGCGATCGAAAAGGCGGAGGCGATCGACGGCATACTCGGCAAGGACGAATGGGGCGGCTGCAATCAGATCTATCTCCGCCCCGACGGCAAGCTCCTTGCCGCGGCGCATCTTTCCGCCTCGGGCGAGCCCGCCGCCAATGGCCAAGTCCGCCAGATCTACTGCAATGCGGCGTTCGTCTTCGACCCGGCGACGCGCAAGGCCTCGCACGTGAAAATCGTCGCGACCCGGCGCCT
>JAAZAI010000610.1 GCA_012514445.1 Lentisphaerota bacterium | reverse complement strand
TTGCCGCCAAAGGGTGGGTTGGCCAGGATGACGTCGTAGCGGTCTTTTTCCTGGATATCGTTGATGTTCTCGCAGGGTGTTGGTGTGGACGATGTTGGGCGCCTCGATGTCGTGCAGGATCATGTTCATGACCGCGATCACGTAGGCGAGGGACTTCTTCTCCTTGCCGTAGAATGTCGACTCCTGCAGGCGCTTGACGTCGGAGGTCGTGAGCTTGCGGCTCTCCTTGAGGTGGACGAACGCCTCGCAGAGGAAGCCCGCGGAGCCGACGGCGCCGTCGTAGACGCGCTCGCCGATGCGCGGGTCGACGACCTTGACGATGGCGCGGATGAGCGGGCGGGGCGTGTAGTACTCGCCGCCGTTGCGCCCGGCGTTGCCCATGTTCTTGATCTTGGCCTCGTAGAGGTAGGAGAGCTCGTGCTTTTCGTTCTGGGACCGGAACTTGAGGCCGTCGACGAGGTCGATGATCTCGCGCAGGTTGTAGCCGCTCTGGATCTTGTTCTTGATCTCCGCGAAGATCTCGCCGATCTTGTACTCCAGCGTCTGGGGGTTGTCGGCCTTCTGGGTGAACCCGCGCAGGTAGGGGAAGAGCTTGTGGTCGACGAAGGCGACCAAGTCCGGGCCGTTCATCGCGGTCTGGTGGTCGAGCCTGCCGTCGCGGCCCTTGGGGGAGGCCCAGGCGTCCCAGCGGTAGGGCTCGTCGAGGATGTGCGTGTAGGGGCGGCCGGCCAGCGCGGCCTCGGCGGCCTTGTCCTGTTCAAGCCCGTCGAGGTATTTGAGGAAGAGGAGCCAGGAGGACTGCTCCGTGTAGTCGAGTTCCGTGGTGCACCCGGCCTCCTTGCGGAGGGTGTCGTCGAGATTCTTGAAAACCTGCTCGAACATGATTCGTGTTTTCCGTCTTCGTGATTAGCAGAGAGCGCAATAGGCCACCTTGTCAATGGCATGATAGCACAGGGCAGATGAAACTTGAAATTGGAAATTGGAAATTTGGATTCAGACACCGCGCGGCCGAGTTGGACGGAGCGGCATCGGTCAATCGGGTCAATGCGGTCAAAACTCACCCAGGCACTTTGCCCACAGACTCCTCGCTGCGGACGCTGTCGCGGACGATCAGGCTGTAGGGGAGCACGGTGCGCGAGGGGACGCGGGAGGCGTCCGGTAAGGCCTCGATGATGTCCGCGGCGATCTCCGCGAGCCGGATGTGATCCTGCGTGATGGTCGTCTGCGGCGGCGTGGCGTAGCGCGAATACAGCTTGTTCTCCGAGGCGACGAGCGAAACCTCGTCGGGGACGCGCTTGTTGAAGAGCGAGAGGGCGTAGGCCGCGATGATCCCCGCGCTGCCGCCCGGGCAGAACAGGCCGTCGATCCCCAGCTTCAGCAGTCGGCCGATGACTTCGAGATAGTCGGCGTCATCGCCGCAGAGATGCACGAACGAATCGGCGGCGGGAAGGCCGCGCCGCGCCAGGGCTTCGAGGACGGCGGCGCGCCGGACGTCCGCGTTGCCGGTTCCGGGGGCGCCGTGGATGACGCAGCCGATTTTTTTGCACCCGTGCTCGTGCAGGCAGCCGACGGCCAGATCCATGCCCTGCCTCTCGTCGGAATGCACGGAGAAGACGTTGCGGGAGCCGGGCGCCGCCTCGCGGTCGATCAGCACGAGCGAAGGCGGGAAGCG
>JAAZAI010000609.1 GCA_012514445.1 Lentisphaerota bacterium | reverse complement strand
CTCCCAGACGCCGGGGGCGGTCATCAGCTCGGTGCGCTCGGCGAGGCGGTGGCCGGCGCGACCCTGGACGGTCGAGCGGCGGGTGGTCTTCATGGGCACGGGGTCGGGCTCGAGTTCGTGGACGCGGGTGACGGTCTCGGTCCAGAGGGAATCGACCCACGAATAAGCGTAGAGGTCGAGCTGGCCGTCCTCGTGGCGGACGGATTTCAGGCGCCCGGCGGCGTGGTCGTCGAGGTCGGCGGGATACCAGGTGGTGACGGTGCGCAGGTTCGATGGATGGCCGTAGGCCGCGCCCTGCGTGGCGGCGCGTTCGACGATCTCCTGGCGGTTGGTCGTGTAGGCGTAGTACGTGCGCTCGACTTCGATGTTGTCGATCTTGCGGATCACGGTGCGCGGGCGGACGTCGTTGAGCAGCGCGGGGTCGGCGGGATCGACGGGGGCGTAGGAGGTGGTGACGACCTCGCCGAGGGCGGGGCGGGTTTCGGAGATGCGGCGGGCGTTGGCGTCGTAGGCGTACTGGACGACGGCGCCGGTGGAGTCGCGGCGTTCGGCGATCCTGCCCTTGGCGGGGCCCGACATGACGTGGGTCCAGGATGTGGTGCGCGTGGCCGTTCCAAAGCCGTCGACCTGGTTCGTCTTGGCGTAGCCCCAGCTCTCGAAGGAGAAGGCGTCGACGGTGCGCCGCTGGACGGCGCCGGAGGCGTCCTTGACGGTCTTGACCATCTGGGCCGTCTGCTCGTCGTCGGAATAGTAGATCTCCTTCTGGTCGACGACGCCGTCGGGGCGGACGAGTGTCCATTCGCCGTTGACGAATGCGTAGTCGTAGCGGAGGGCGTCGGCGCCGCCCTTCTTGAGGGTGACGACGAGGCGGTCGATGTCGTCGCCGCGGTCGACGGTGAGGACTTCGGTTGGGGCATGGGCGGGGGGTACGTAGAGGCCGTTGACGACGGCGGGGGCGTCGGCGTCGGCAAGGGGGTAGACGGTGACGGTGTAGCCGGCGGGGCCGCGGGTGACGATGTCGGCGAGGCGGGAGGGAGCGAGGACCTGGCGCAGGAGGCCGTTGGGGGCGCGGACGATGTCGACGCCGAAGTCTTCGGGGGCGAGGACGCGGCCGCGGGGGTCGGTGTAGGAGACGAGCTTGCCGAGTTCGCCGGTCAGGTCGGTGGCGAGGAAGCGCCAGACGGAGCCGTCGCCGGGATAGAGGTCGTAGTAGGCGGGGTCGGTCAGCGTGGCCCAGCCGTTGGCGTCGACCATCTGGACGCGCTCGGGGAGGTCGATGTGGACACCGGGATCGGGGATGGCGAGGGAGGAGCCGGCGGCGAAGCGGAAGCGGATGCGGCCGCCGTTGTCGCGGACGAAGTCGACGGTGGAGGGGGCGGCGCCGGGGGTGGTGACGGGGCCGAGGTGCTGGAAGGTGTAGCCCATGACGACGTGGAGTGTCTCGGGCGTGGAAAGCGCGGGGCTGGCGCTGGCGGTGAAGATCTTGAGTTCGACGCGGCGCTGGTCGGAGAGCGGGGAGGTGCGGCCGAGGGCCAGGGTGACCTGGACGCAGCCGTTGTCCACGGAGGATTCGGTTGGCGGGCAATCGCAGTCCTGCTTCTCGGGGTCGCAGTCCGACGGGGGGTTGCGCAGGGCGTTCGGGTCAAGATCGTCGGCGTGGAGGTTGCCCGCGAAGGCGAGGAGGAGCAGGGTTGCCAGGGGGAGCGAGCATGAAACTGCGTGGAGAAGCCGGCCCATTGCGGATCGGCCACACGCGATGAGGCGAAATGCGCTCTGAAGACTGTTCCCCGGCTTCATGGCGTCATTCTACACCGTCCGGCGGTAACGGGCAACGAGAAATTGCCACAAAAGGGCACGAAAAACCACAAAAAGGGATGCCTCCCAAGGTCTCGTTTCGTGGGCTTTG
>JAAZAI010000608.1 GCA_012514445.1 Lentisphaerota bacterium | reverse complement strand
GCGCAGCGTATCGACGCTATCCTCCGACCGGGTGCGAAGCAGGATGTTGGCGAGGGCGGAAACGGCGTGAGAAAGGCAGGCGTCCTCGCCATGGTCGCGAAGCCGGCGCTGGAGCACGCTCCGGCTGTTGGCGATCTTGCCTTGGACGACGCTCCGGGCGATGGCGCAGGCCTTCGTCGGATCGTCGGCCGCGCGGATCTGCTCGCGGCGGAGCAGCACGTTGCCGGAGACGGGCCCGATGACGCGGGAGAGGAAGCGGCCATGCTCGGTGAGAAAGCTCACGTGGACGCCCCGTTCGCCGCAGAGGCCGAGTAGAAATGGGCTGCAGAGCACGTTCCCGAAGCAGACGATGCCCGAAAGCGTGTGAATGGGCAGCCGCATCTTCACCTCGCGGTTGAGTTCGGCGACGAGAGTCTCCCCCTCCTGATGGAGGTATGTGCCCTGCGTGGAGACGTACAGCGTGTTCAGGAGTTTCTTCATGGGCTAATCCTCGGCGAGCGCGCGCTCGATCCATTTTTTCGCGGAGCGTCGTTCCCGCAGCCTCGGGCGGCAGATCTCAAACAGCGAGCAGGACTTGCACTTCGGCGAATAGACGGCGAGAGGCGTCCTCCCGCCGTTCAGCAACGCATGGACGCCTGTCGCCATCTCTTCGGTCAGGCTCCGAAGATCCTCGTCGAAAGGAACGTCGAGGCGGCGACGCGTCTGCCCATAGAAGAGCGCCCCGGCTTGGATCGCGACGCCGAGCATCTCCTCCAGAGCCAGAGCCTGGGCGCAAAGCTGGATTTCGTCGACCCGGTTCTCCTTGGGCTTGCCGCGCTTGTACTCGACGGGGAACGGCCGCCAGAATTCAGATGCCCGAGGCAACGCGACGCCCACGATCGATCCGCCAGCATCGACCGGGCTTTCGAGACGGTGAAACTCCAGCAGGTCGATGACGCCGGTGATGCCGATTCTCAGCGACCGGATGCGGACGGAGGTCGCGATCCGGACGTCCTTTCTGCTTTCGCTTGTCGCCTGATCCACGCGTTCGTGAAGCACCTTGCCTTCGGCAGTGAGCCGGTTCTCCTCCCAGACCTGCTCCAAATGGATCAGGGCGCACTGGCGTTCGCAAAACGCGAAGTGCTGCAGGGCGGAGATCATGATCAGGTCGTCTTCGGCGTACATGGCTCGCCCTCCCCGGCGATGGCTTTCGCAAAACTGTTGAGCGCCAGGCACTGCTCGCGTGTGATGGGGCGCTTGTCGGAGTGGTGCGGCCAGGGAGCGAGCATGAGCAGACGCCCTGCGGCGCAAGCCTCGAAATACGTTTTCGGCGGCTTGTAGAATGGCGGGAAGCCATTTTCGAGCAGCACGATCAGCGGCAGAGAGGCCGCCAGCGCCGCGCGGGCGATGCGCTTTTCGCCGGGGCTGATGCACGGCGAGACGAGGACGGCCCCGTGGCGGGCCGCGGCCAGCAGCTCCGCCTCCTGCTCGTCCAGCGCCTCGGGGGTCGCGGAACGCGAGCATTGGACTTGCCGCTTCACCGGGTAGTCGAGAAGGAAGTGGTTGCCGATGGCCGCGAAGCGGGCTCCTGCGCAGGGCAGATCGCGAACGATCCGAAAGAGATCGGGGTGGGCGCGCTTCACCGCGAGCCGCCGGGGATTGTCGAGCACATACGCCCGCATGGCTGCGAGCTGGCCTTTGTGGAAGAGAATCGTATCTTGGAAGCCGGGGGACCAGAGTGCCGGCGGGCGCGGCTCGCCGGCACCTCCGCCGCGCGCGGCGGGGCACAGAACGGCCTCGTCCTGTGCCATGCCGCGTGCGGCATGGATCTCCCCGCGTGCCGCATGGAGAAAAAGCGAGGTGCTATGGGATTTGAACGCCCCCACGATCGCGCCCAGCGCCTTCTTCTGCGGCTCGCGCACAAACAGGATGCCGTGGAAGTGATCGGGCATGAGCTGGCTTTCCATGAGGGTGACGCCGGGGAAGCGCTCGGGAATCTCGCGCCAGCAGGCGGCCACCAACTCGCCCGCCGAGCTGGGAGCGATGGTGGCCGCCGCTTCGCCGCCGACGAGGGTGCCGAGCAGCGGTCGGCGGCCCTCGACCGTCAGCGTGACCATGTAGATGGCACGCTGACGGTAGTCCCAATTGGCGCACCTGCGAAGCATGCTGCCCATGGCGAGAACCCGCTATTTCTCGATGACCTCCACGCCTTCGGGGATCGCGGCCTTGTCGATGGCCACCGTGTAGTCGCTGAAGGAGCGGGGAACCGCGACCTCGGGCTTCTTCGCCACCTTGACGGCCTCGAAGAGCTTGTGGGCATGCGCGTTGCCCAGGGCGGTGGCATGCTTGAACACGATCAGCTTCTGCGTCGCCATCATGCCGCGGGCGGCAGAATGGTCGTGCTCGAACATGTCGGACAGCGCCTTCCAAAGCACATCGAGATCCTCCTCCGTAAATCCGGTCTGCGCCGCCAAGGCGGGCGACACGAACCCATACGCGACGTATGCGCCGTACGGCACGGTGTTCTTGCGGCCCATCGTCCGATTGTCGCCGCTCTGCTTCTCGGCCTCGGCTTCTGTTGCCACGGCCATGCGCGTGATGGAATGCTCCAGCGTGACCACCGGATCGACCGAACGGGCGAAGGTGAGCTGAACCGGGCCGCGGACCTGACCGGCGTTTGCGCCTGTGCTCATGACAGCTCCAAAGGCCCGGATGTCGAAGAAGTCTTTGCACATCTGAAGACGCGCTACATTGACCTCATCGCCTTGCCCAGCCCCCTTGGTCTTGCGCTTCTTGCCATCCTTGTCGGTCTCGGACTGAAGGTCGATTCCTGCTCTGGAATAGCCTCCTTCGATTTCCTTGTTCAGAATAGCCTTCTCTTTGACGAAAATATCGTAGCTCGTCTCGCCGGCCTTCGTCAAATGCACGTAGTTGCGCACCTTGCGCTTGAGGCAGACATCGGTGACGAGACCTTGCCCAGTCTCGGCGTCGACACGCGGAAGGTTGCCGGCATCGGGGTCGCCGTTGGGGTTGCCGTCCTTCACGTCGAAGACGAGGATGAAATCGTAGCGGTTTTTGATGGGT
>JAAZAI010000607.1 GCA_012514445.1 Lentisphaerota bacterium | reverse complement strand
ATACACAGACGGGTACAATTGGCTTTGTGAAGAATGCTACCGTCTTTTGATCAAAGAGGACCAACTGAAACTGAAGAAATGAGAGCCGCTCCTTGTCGTCGAAAGTACGCGCTGTCGCGCGCCCTTCACGACGGACATTAGCCAATCAACGAGAAGGACGCCGAAGCGAGCGGCAGCCCAATCGTTCATGTCGACGGCGAACCCGCGCCACAGCGCTGACGCCCCCCTCCCATCCCCGTCCCGCCAGCCGCTTCCACCGCAGGCGCTGCTTCTCCCAGTCCGGCTCGGCGGCGATGGGCGACGTGGCGCTCCCCAAGGTGCCGTGAACGAGGGTGGCGCAGATGACGAACATGAAGGGTGGACGCTGATTCTGGCGCATTTTTCTTGTTTACCGCGGTTCTTGGCGCGTTTATCTCGTGACTGGCGCAGTTTTCACGAATAATCGGGGCATGATTTGCTGGCGCGTTATTCTTGACTTTCCGAAGTTCTGGCATATTATTCACGTTTGATTTTCGTTTTTCACGGAGGTGTCATGACGGAGCACGATTTACAGTCCACGAGAATGCGTCCGGCTGGATACCGAGCGCTGATCGCCAGATTCCATCTGGAGGTGATCCCAAACTGGCATCAGTCCTTCGTGGCCACGGGAAATACCCGCCGAACCGACACGGCAGCGGGCGTGACTCAGGAGATCTACCCGGCCAGATACTGGCCTGGAGATTCGCTCGGAGACCATCTGGAGTTCGCACTCAAGTACGACGGGGCGAACCTGGCCATCCTCGCCAGCGTGTTCAACGCGGCTCCCGTGGAGGAGATCCGACAATACGTCGCCTCCGCGCCGAGAGGCAAGTACGCCCGTCGCGTGTGGTTTCTCTACGAGATGCTCACCGGCTCGTCGCTCCCTCTGGAGGACTTGAAGACCGGCGGATACATCGACCTGATCGAACCTGCCGAGTGCTACACGGTGGCCAGACCACGCCCGGTGCGCCGTCAGCGGATCAACGACAACCTGCTGGGGGACGCGCGATTCTGCCCGATGATCCGACGCACCGAGACGTTGCGGGCATATGAACAGGCCGACCTGCCCGCGCGATGCCGGAAGATCGTGTCGGGCTATCCACCTCAGTTGCTGAAGCGAGCCCTGAGCTACCTCTACACCAAGGAGACCAAGTCGTCCTTCGAGATCGAGCGCATCAAGCCCAATTCGACGCGAACGGAGCGGTTCATCGCGCTCCTTCAAGTCGCCGAAAAGGAGGACTTCTGCGACAAGATCCGTCTGCTCGACCTGCAGAACCGCATCGTCGATTCGCGTTTCCGGGACACGGGATATCGAACCGAACAGAACTACGTGGGGGAGACCGTCGGGCCGCAGAAGGAGAAGGTTCATTTCGTCAGTCCGAAACCCGAAGACCTGGAAAGAATGATGGAAGGACTGGTCGCCGCCCACAAGCGGATGGAAACAGGCGACGTGCCCGCCGTGATCCACGCCGCCGCCGTGGCGTACGGCCTTGTCTTCCTGCATCCTTTCGAGGACGGGAACGGTCGCATCCACCGATTCCTGATCCACAACATCCTGGCCCGGCGCGGGTTCACCCCCTCAGGGCTCATCTTCCCCGTGTCCGCGGCCATGCTGAAGAACCCCGGCGACTACGACGGATCGCTGGAGTCGTTCTCCCGCCCGCTGATGACGCTCGTGGAGTATGCGATGGACGAGCAAGGGCGGATGAGCGTGCAGGGCGACACGGCCCGCTGGTATCGGTTCATCGACATGACGCCGCAGGCGGAAGCCCTGTTCAGGTTTGTCGAGCAGACCATCGCCGCCGAACTGATTGACGAACTGGCATTCCTGGCGAACTACGACCAGACCAAGAAGGCCATCCAGGAGATCGTCGACATGCCTGATCGCAAGATCGATCTCTTCGTCCAGGCTTGCCTGCAGAACAACGGCCGGCTCTCCGCGCGCAAACGCGCCAGCCACTTCGACGTTCTGTCGGACGAGGAAGTGGCGCAAATGGAGAATGCCGTCCGCTCCGCCTACAGCATGGCCACCGAAACGTCAATTCGCTGACGCGCGGACACGAAACCACGATGTTGTGCATGAAAATGACGGAGAAGACCAAACTACAGTGGTGTGTGCCAATGACGTATCAGGCAGAGGAAGCGAGACGATAGCCCAGGTGGATGCTCGAAACCTCGAGTGCCAGGTGATTGTGGCAAAGGACGAAGGGGTCCGTCTGAAAGACCTGTTGCCTCGGCATTGGCTGGATGAGAAGAAGATCGGAAGGAAATGACCCCCGAAGCCGCGCGTTGAGCTTTCACGCCCGGTCATGCGATGCAGAAAGTTTTCTGAGCGTCTCAAGGTCGCCTTCGACAAGCGCGGCCTTTTTCCTGGCGCTCCACCGCTTGATCTGCGCCTCCCGTCAACTGCGGGGCTTGCTCAGGGCCACTCGCCTCCCTGCATTTTCTCCTGGCCGGAGGCCACGAGCAAACGCAGTGCGTCGAGTGGCTCCCCAGGAACAACCCCACTCGAACCACTCTCGGTCATCGCACGGGCCAACCGCCTTCCGCGCGACCGGATTGGCCTGTTCCGGCGGCATCCTGGCCGCCGGAGCAGCCAAGACCGCCAGCATGAACCCGCCAGAGAGTCGCCGGACAGACGTGCCGGACGCCTGGTTTGACCACGCCGCCGGGGTGATCATGGTGCGGAAGGCCTGCCGCCTGCCGGTTCCAGACCGGCGGCGAGGCCCATGACGAACCGATACCGTCGCAGGCTGGGGCCCACTCACGGGCCCAGTCAGAGGCCCAGTCACCATCCGCAACGAGGCCGCAGGCCCCAGTCGAGGCCCCAGTCAAGGCCCCAGTCAGGGCTCAAGAGGCCCAAGTCGAACCCATTCTCACGCCGCCCAGGCCGCCGCCGATGCCAACCGAACAAGTGAGCGAACAAGTAACCGAACAAGCGGCGGTCCGCCGGGTAGCGCCCGGCGGGATCGGCGCTATTTTAGCATTGTGAACAGCGGCGAAATATGGATAATACCCGCGCACACATGATTCAACCAGGTT
>JAAZAI010000606.1 GCA_012514445.1 Lentisphaerota bacterium | reverse complement strand
GACCCGGACCTCCTACAACGAAAACCCGAAGAGCCCCGAGTACCAGATGGCGCTGGCTTGGCAGCTCGCCACGTCGCCCTACAAGGAACTGCGCGACGGCAAGCTCGCGCTTCGGCTCGCGGAGCAGGCGAGCGGGGCGTTTCGCGACAAGGATCCCGACTACCTGGCCGTGGTCGCCGCCGCCTGCTCCGAGCTCGGAAACTTCCGCCGGGCGATCGAACTCACGAAACGGGCCATGACGCTCTACGTCGAGCGCGGCGACTCGATCAAGGCCGCCAGCATGAAGAGCCGCGCGACGATGTTCGAGAAGGAAAAGCCGTACCGCGACGAGTGAGGGGACGCGAGCATCCATGAGCCAGAAAGTCGATCCCAAACTGCAGGAGGCCATCGCCTTCTTCGAGAAGATGCTCCAGACCATGCCCGGGGATCGCACGGGCTTGGAGTTCCTTTCCGTCGCCTATGAGCAGACCGGCGAGCGCGACAAACAGATCGCCGCGCTCGTGAAACTCTCCGAGACGCTCCTCAAGGAAGGCGACATGGAGCACGCGGCCATGATCGCCCAGAAGCTCCGGAGCTTCCCCGATTCGCCCGAAGCATCCGTCGCGGCGATGGTCGCGGAGAAGATCGTCGCCAAGGGGCCGATGGCCGCCACGAACGCGCAGACCGTCTTCCAGAACGATCTGTTCATCGACGAAAGCCTGAAGCCCGCGGAGCCCGCCAGCCCGCCAGCCCGGCCGTCCGGAGGTCTCCCGGCCTGGACGAGCGACGCCGCGAAGGCGGAGATGGAGGTCGTCTGGCAGTGGAAGGACGGCGGCATTCTCCCCAAGGACGTATGCATGGACATGCTGCACGTCTTCATGGACCATCCGGTCGTCGTGAACGAGGCATCCCTCGTCTCCGCGCTGGGCCTGCTGCAGGAGCAGCATCCGGAACTGGCCGACATCGGCTTCGAGTCGATGCAGAAGCGCAGCAAGATGCCGCCGCTGCCGCTTGAACTCTTCGAGGTCTCGCCGGAGGCGGTGCACACGCTGCCGTCGGATTACATGAGCGTCAAAGGCGTGCTGCCGTTCGGCTTCATCGCCAACGAGATGCTCGTCTGCGTCATGAACGGCGTCGACCCCTCCCTGCGCGAGGAAATCGAGGCGATGTCCGGCCGGAAGTGCCATTTCTTCCTGATGCACCCGCGCGCCTGGTTCGAGCTCTCGTCCAAGTTCGTCGAGCAGGCGAAGACGCTGGGCTGACGAAGGCTTCGTTTCGGAATCGGAAGGGGATCATGCAAGAATCGACAGGCGCGCAGACGGAGGCGGAGCGCGCAGAAGCGTGGGAGCCGTTCGAGGCGTTCGCCCAGGACTGCCTGGACCGCGGGATTTGGACGGGTGGCGTGATTGCGGCCGGGACGCTGGCGGGCGAAAGCTTCCGCCGCGCGTGGGGATGGATGGACACGGACAAGGCGATTCCCATGCCTGACAACGCGTTGTTCGATCTGGCCAGCGTCACCAAGGCCGTCGGCACGACGACGGCCCTCGCGCTCTGCATGGATCGCGGGTTGCTCGATCCCGACGCGCCGTTCACGGTCTATCTGCCCGACTACCGGGGCAAGCTGATCGAGCGCGTGTCGATCCGGGATCTCGCGCGCCATCTCTCGGGCTTCCCGAACCAGAAGCCCTACGACGTCGTCGGCGAGGTCATGGACCGGATCCTCGACTTCAGCCCCGTGCGCGCCCCGGGACTCCCCTACGAATATTCCTGCGGCAACTTCATCCTGTTGGGACTGATCGTGGAGCGCCTGCTTGATGCGGATCTCGACACGATCTGCCGACGGGAAATCTTCGGGCCCCTCGGCATGCGCGACACCCGTTGGGCGCCCCTGCCCGACCCCGATCCGGCGCGCGTCGTGCGATCCGCCGAGTGCGCCGTCTTCGGACTGGCCAGCGACCCGCCGGCGCGCAACGCGCAGCACCCCACCGGCAACGCCGGCCTCTTCTCCACCGTCGAGGACCTGGGCGCCTTCAGCCGCATGATGATCGCCGGCGGCGCCTTGAATGGACGGCGCGTCCTCTCGGAGGACGCCGTGAAGTTCCTCTGCACGTGGCCCGACTCCTGTTCGCCGGCGTCGTTCGGCTGGCGCCTCGATCCCCAGTACAATCCGGCCGGGCTCTCGCCGGTGACGCTCAGCCACACGGGCTGGGCCGGCAATTCGCTGTGGATCGACATGGCGCATCAGCGGTACGTGGCCCTGCTCACCAACCGCAGCGGCAACCACGACGCGGCACAGCACGTGCGCCGCGAACTCGCGGCGCGCCTCGTGCACGCCCTGTGGGCTTCTCAGTAAAACCCGTTCGTGAGTGTGTTACCCACAAACTCACATACCCACAAACTCTCTCGTCACTGCTTCGGTTCGTCCTGCTTGATCTTGCCGAGGTATTCGGGCAGCTCCATGCCGGCCATCGCGGCGACGTCCTGGACGGGCGGCAGCGACTTGACGAGGCTGGAGATGAAGTTGGCGGTCGACGACCCCTTTTCCCCCGAGGCCGAGTCCCAAACGGTGATCTTGTCGATCTTGAGCTTGCTGATGGCCTCGGTCTGGCGGGCCACGATGGCCTCGAGCTTCTCGATCATGAGCATCGTCGCGGCGGCCTTCGAATCGCCGCCGGCGCTCTCGATGAGCTTGCGATAGCCTTCCGCCTTCTTCTCGAGCAGCGCCTTCATGCCTTCGGCCTCGGCCTGGTATTTCATGAGCACGCCGTCGGCCTCGCCCTTCGCGATCGTGCGCACGCGGTCGGCCTCGGCCGCGGCGGCGATGCTGATCTTCTGCTTCTCGATCTCGCGCTGGGCGATCTCCTCGGCGTTGAGTCGCTCCATCTCGGCCTTGTACTGGGCCTTCTGGATCTCGACTTCGGCCACGCGCTTGGCGACTTCCGCCTGGCGCTGGGCCTCGGCCTGCCGCACCGCCAGCTTGGCGTTGGCGTCGGCGATCTCCGCCTTGGCCTTGTTCTCGCCGTCGACGGCGGCGGATTCCTGCGCGGCGATGTACACGCGCTGGTCGGCGATGGCGTGCATCTTGCCCTTCTCCGCCTCGGCGAAGTTCTCCATCAGCTTGATTTCCTTGAGACGGTTCGCCGCCGCCTCGCCGACCATCGCGGCGGTCTCCTGCTCGGCCACGTAGATGCGCTGCCCGGCCTCCGCCTGCTTCTTGCCCTTCTCGGCCTCGGCGACGTTCTCGGCGACGCGCACAGTCATCTCGCGGTTGTTGTCCGCTTCGCCGATGCTGCCGAGCTTGGTCTGCTGGGAGACGTCGACCTTCGCCTTGTTGATGGCCTCGGCGGCGGCCTTCTTGCCGATGCTCTCGATGTAGTTCGACTCGTCCGTGATGTCGGTGATGTTGACGTTGATCAGGATCAGGCCCACCTTGTTGAGCTCGGGCTCGACGTTCTTGCGGATCTCGATGAGGAAGCTCTCGCGATCCTGGTTGATCTGCTCGATCGTGAGAGACGCCACGGTGAGGCGGAGCTGACCGAAGATGATCTCCTTGACCATGTCCTCGATTGCGGGAGGGGCGAGCCCGAGCAGACGCTCGGCCGCGTTCATCATGATCGCGGGCTCCGTGCTGACGCCCACGGTGAACGTGCTCGGCACGTTGATGCGGATGTTCTGAAACGACAGCGCGCCTTGCAGCGGGATGCTGATCGTCATCGGCGTCAAGCTCAGGTAGGCGTAGTCCTGGACGAGGGGAACGATGAAGGCGCCGCCGCCGTGGATGCAACGCGAGGACTTGTTGTCCTTAACCTTGCCGTAGATGACCAGGATGCGGTCGGACGGGCAGCGCTTGTAGAGCCGCGCAATGGCCATCACCGTCACGAAGACGATGATGACGAAGGTGATGGCGCCAATCAGCACGGGCGGCATGTCCGTGGCCGCGAGCATCGTCGACAGGTTCATTTTGGGGTCCTTCCTCGTGGGTTTGTAGAAAAAGTCTTCTTGGGAGAGGTTCCGCCGCGCGGGCTAAGCCGGATCGACGATCAGCATGTCAGCGGCCTCGGCGACCTTGACGCGCTCGCCCGTGGCGATCTTCGCCTTCGGGTCTCTGGCGCGCGCGTCGAAAACCTTCAGCGCGCCCTTGACCTCGACTTGCACCTTGCCGATGGAGCCTGGGCGGATCTCCAGATAGACCGAACCCGTGCAGCCCACGGCGTCGGCGGGGTGGATCGTGCCGTCGCTGGCCAGCTTCCGGGAGGCGCTGAAGATCTTCGCGATGACGGCCATGGTGACGCCGCCCGCCACGAGGCTGGCGAGGGCCGAGGCCGCCGCGCCTTTCCCGCCACGCATCATCAGGAAGCCCACGAGGCCGAACATCAGCAGAAACGCCGTGATCCCGTGCACGGAGACCATCTTGAAGTCGGCGGTCGTCTCGTCGCCGATGCTGCCGTCATGCATGTCGCCGGCGGCGTCGTCCCCACCCAGTCCGGCGAAGATCATGATGGAGCGCAGCAGGAAAAGCCCGCCGCCCACCACGCCGCAGACGAGATAGAACAATTCGACACCCGATAGATTGTTGAACATGGTTCCCTCCTGCCCTTTTCGCCCGCGGCGATCATGCATGCCATGCATGCTTACCGTGTGTGATTCTATGCCAAACCGCCGCACGATGCAACCAGCAATTCGCAATATGGCCGGCCCTGCTTCGCAGCGGCGTGCTCGGAGAGCCCGCCCTACCTCGTAAACTCCCCGTTTGGCTGTGATTTCGGGCGCGATCTCCGAGCGCGCCGTTCCCTTGGTTCCCGGCCATATTGCGAATTGCTGACGATGCAACACGGAATCGTATCCTTGAGACGGGGGACGCCATCCAGTATACTACGGGCATGAATCCTTTCTCCCTGTTGGTCAAGCCGACCTCCGCCGACTGCAATCTGCGCTGCCGCTACTGCTTCTACCTCGAAAAGGCGGAGATCTACCCCGATTCGCGCCGCCACCGGATGTCAGACGCCGTCCTGGAGCGGATGATCGCCTCGTATCTGGAAACAAAGCAGCCGTGCCATGCCTTTGGCTGGCAGGGCGGGGAGCCCACCCTTATGGGGCTGGACTTCTTCAAGCGGGTTACGGATCTGCAATCGTCGATCGGAAGGCCGGGCACGATCGTGGCGAACGGATTCCAGACGAACGGCGTGCTGCTGGACGACGACTGGGCGAAGCATTTCGCGCAATACAACTTCCTGGTCGGGGTGAGCGTCGACGGCCCGGCGAAGATCCACGACCGTTTTCGGGTGGACGCGGGAGGGAGAGGCACGCATTCGCGGGTGCTCGCGGGCATCGGCGCGCTTCGGCGGAACGGCGCCGAATTCAACGTCCTGACGCTCGTGAGCCAGTCGAACGTGGCGCATCCTGAGGCGGTCTACGACTCCCTCTGCGACATGGGCGTGCTTTTCCATCAGTACATCGAGTGCGTCGAGTTCGACGCGCGGGGCCGATTGCGGCCGTTCGCCATCACGGGACGCGAATGGGGCGAATTCCTCTGTCGGATTTTCGACCGCTGGATCGCGCGCGACGCGCATCGCGTGTCCGTGCGGCTCTTCGACACGATCCTGACGCAGATGGTCGACGGCGCCAGCAACACCTGCGCGGCGGGATGCAGTTGCGACCGGTATTTCGTCGTCGAACACAACGGCGACATCTATCCCTGCGACTTCAACGTCCTTCCCGAACTGCGTCTCGGCAATGTGCAGACCGAGGCATGGGACGCGATGCAGACGTCCACGGTCTATCGTCGATTCGCCGCGGTGAAAAGCCAGTGGAATGCATCGTGCGACGCCTGTCCCTGGCTGCGCTTCTGCCATGGGGACTGTCCGAAGAACCGCCCCGGACGCATTCCGGGATCGCTCAGCCATCTCTGCGACGGATGGCGTCGGTTCTACGCGCACGCCGTGCCGCGCCTCCTGCCGCTCGCCGAGGAAATCCGCAGAGGAAGGGCCGAGAGCCGGTAGCGAACGCCTATCGATCCTCGAAAGCCGACGCGAAAAAAAGGTGGGGCGCAGCCGTCCCGGCAAGCCGAGCCGAGAGCCGGTAGCAGGCGCGTCCCTCGGCTCTCGCAAGCCCGGTGCGAAGCAGGGTGGGGCGCAGCCGTCCCGGCAAGCCGAGCCGAATGGCAGCCGATCTGAACATAGGAGCGTGTCGCGAAGGCGGATAGTCAGGCCTCGGAAAATCGGGCCTGGCCCCTGTTCTTGCATAGGAGCGTGTCGCGAAGGCGGATAGTCAGGCCTCGAAAAATCGGGCCTGGCCCCTGTTCTTGCAGTATCGGCCCTTGGCAGAGTACCAACCCGGCTACGACGGGTTGCCCGTTGGCGGCAAGGGATTGCCGCCCTCCACAGCCGCGCGAATCCCGCAGAACCCGGGGCGAACGGCGCAGCCATTCGAATGGGCGACGCGTCGTAGCCGCGTCGGTACTGCCGAGGCGACCGCGCCGTTGGCGCCGTCGAAAGCGGCTCGCCGGGACGTCGGCGCCCCACCCTGGTCACTGCTTCGCGGGAGCAGAATCGAGAAACGATCACCAGTTTTCGCGAGTGACCTGCCGTCAAGGATATCAAAAAAAGGAAGGCCCCCCTTTGCAGGGAGGCCTTCGTACATCGTAGGATCTACGATGGAGCGGTCAGAGAACCGCTTGCCGAGTTACTGGGCCGTGGAGGCCTTGACGCGGAAGAACTTGGTGGTCGCGCCGCCCGTGGGGGCCTTCAGCGTGATTTCCTCGTTCGCCGCAGAACTCGTATCGGTCGCCAGGGGATCGGTCTCGTCCGTCCAGGAACCGCCAAGGGCGGTCTGGGTCTGGAGCGAGTAGACGATGCCGGCTTCAGGCGCCACGAAGGACACCGCGAAGTACTCGTCCTCGCCGATGGTCTCGAACGCGACGGCAGGCTGACCGGTGATCGGCTGGATGGCCGGAGGGATCGTCGGATCGGGATTTCCGCCCGTGGGATCGGCGCCGTAGTAGGCTTCGATCACATAGCCTTCGGTCAGCGTGGTCGTGTCGATGTCGAGGCGGATGCCG
>JAAZAI010000605.1 GCA_012514445.1 Lentisphaerota bacterium | reverse complement strand
TAATCCTAATCGTAATCCTAATCGTAATCGTAATCGTCGCCGCTCTCGTCGACCGAGTCGTGTACGAGCCCATGGAAGGCACGAGCTTGACGACCGGCTTGCGGGCGGCCTTGAGCGCACGCTCGACGGGCGCACCGTCCACGAGGACGAGCACGCCGTCCAGCGTGTGCTGGCGGAGCCATCGGGCCGTGTAGCGGAAATCCGCGGATCGCAGCGAAAAGCGCCAGTTTGAGCGGCTCCGCCCAAAATCGAGCAATCCCGTGATCAGCCGGGTTTCCAGCAAGGGGGCGGCGCCGAGAAAGACATCGATGCTCACCACCGGTTGTTCGCGACCCAGATTATTCATGTCGGGAACCCACGTATGACGCAGTGGCCAGATTATTACAAGCGCTTTTGAATTTGTCCATTTCATTCTATCATTCGCGGCTTCCCGCGTGTAGAGTAGTGTCCATCGACGCGACATCGCGTTCGAGACGGGTTCGGCAAACACGGCACGTGGGCACAACATGAAACTCCAAGACGATTCGAATCTGAAGAACCAACTCCCCGAGGACACGTTCATCTTTGGCGCCTCGTGCGCGCCGTACGCCAAGTCCATGGACTGGCCGGAATCCGAATGGGATCACGATTTCGCGACGATGCGGAAGCTGAACTTCAACACCATCCGCATCTTCGCCGCCTGGGACCGCATCGAGCGCGAGGAGGGCGCATTCAACTACGCAAAGCAGGATCTCGCCCTCGAGCTGGCCGAAAGGCACGGACTCAAGGTCGTCCTCAACTTCGGCGGCGTATTCGGCAATCTCTGCGGCATCTACGCCCCCGAGTACATCCGCCGGAACCCCGCCTGCCGTCCCCGCCAAAGCGCGCCGTCCGACGCCGCCCACCCGTGGGCGCCCGGCGTCTCGGTCTGCTCCGACACGCCCGCCTTCCGCGACCGGGCGTTCGCCTTCATGACGCGCACGATCCAGCGCTACGCCGAGTCCCCTGCCCTGTTCGCCTGGATGACCTGGAACGAACCCGCCTCCCACCTCTGCTACTGCCCCCACACCGTGGCGCGATTCCAGAACTGGCTTTGCAAGAAGTATGATGGAGACCTCGACGCCCTGAACCGCCTCTGGGGCACGGAGTACCCCGTCAGCTTCCGGAACTGGAGCGAACTCCCGGCCCCGGGCGGCCCCGGCGTGCTGAACCCCTGGCGCGACTGGCTGCAGTTCAACCAGAGCCGCCTCGTCGAGGATCTCGGCGCCATCCAGGCGCTGGTGCGTGAACACGACCCCCGCGGTCGCCCCACCACCGCCAACCTCGTCTACCACCTGGGCGGCATGGAGGGACCGGTCAGCACGCCCCGCTACGGCCTCGACATCGGCCGCGTCGGCGGCACGATGTCCATCATGGGTCTCTCCTACTACACCGTCGAGCACAAATACGACGTCGGCACCGGCGCCCTGAGCGCGTACAAGCTCAGCCGGCTGCGCAGCGCGTCGCAGGACGAGAAGCGCCGGATGCTCGTGCTCGAAAGCGGCGCCGGCCCCAACATGGCCATGGCCACGCGGGACCAGCACCTCGTGAATTTCCACCAGCTTCTCGCCCACAACGTCAAGGGCATTCTGCTTTGGAACTACCGGAGCCGGCTCTCCGACGGCCAGGTCGCCCTGTTCAATCTGACGAAGTGGGACGGCTCGCCCTCCCGCCGCGCGCAGTACATGGCCGACTTCTCCGCCACGCTCCAGGCCAACGCCCGGCTGCTCAACGACGTCGTGCCCGATCGCCAGGCCGCCATCCTCACGCTCGAGGAGGAGCAGATCCTCATGGACGGGCTCTGCGGCATGCACCGTCCCGCGGAGTACGCGGACGAGCACGACAGCCGCGTCGGCGCCTACAAGCTGCTCTGGGATCTGCACATTCCCGCCGACTGCCTGACGGAGTGCCAGTTGGAAGAGCTCGAACGCTATCCCCTGCTGCTGCTGCCGATGCAGGAGCACATGAGCCTGGAGCTCGCCGCGAAAATCCGCGCCTACGTCGCCGCGGGAGGCACGGTGATCGCCGAAAGCCCGTTCGCCTTCCGCTCCATCGACGGCATCCTGCAATACGCGGCGCCCGCCTTCGGCCTCGACGAGGTGTTCGGGTGCGAAACCCGCGACCGCGAGCTGCGCGAAACAGCTCCCGTCGTCCGCTACCCGGATGGCGACGCAAAGGTCTGCCTGTTCTGGAGCGAATACGCGCTCAAGGGCGGCGAGGCGCTCGCAACCTACGACGGCCTTGGAGCCGCCGCCGTCGCGCACGCCTACGGCAAGGGCCGGACCATCCTGTTCGGCACGGAAGTCTTCCGCCAATACGTCCAGAAGCCGCAGGCGGCGGTCACGGCCCTGCTGCAAAAGGAAGTGCTCGCCTCCGGCGTCAAGCCCGTGGCCAAGACGGCCGGCCATGCCGCCGACGTGGAGATCAGCCGCCTCTCCGGCGAGACGGGCACTCTCTACCTCTTCATCAACCACAGCCGCGAGGAACGCCGCTTCCACGTTGAACTCCGCGATGCACAGACGACCTGGAGCGAGCTGTCAACCGACGAAGCCGTCAACCTCGCCGACGAACTCGTCCTGCCCCCGCAGGGCGTCCTCGCGATCAAACGAATCGCCATTTCCCTCCGGGAGGACGCATGATCCCCGCCGGCATCATCCCCCCGGTGCTGACGCCGCTGACACCGGATCGCGAAATCGATTGCGACGCGTTCCGCCGCCTGCTGGACCGTTTGATCGACGGCGGTGTCGACGGGTTGTTCGTCGCGGGAACGGCCGGACTGGGCTCCATCCTGACCGATGCGCAGCACGAACAGCTCGTCCGACTCGCGGTGGAGCATGTCGCAGGACGCCTTCCCGTGCTGGCCGGCGTGCTGGAGCCGTCCACGGCGCGCACGGTCGAGCGCATTCGCAGGATCGAGGCGCTGGGCCCGTCGGCGGTGGTGGTCGTCGCCCCGTACTATCTCAGGGCGCAGAGCGAGACGCAGCTCCTCCGGCACTTCGAGGTGATCCGCAACCACACGGCGCTGCCGATCGCGGTCTACAACCTGCCCGGCTGCGTGGGCGCGAAGATCCCGGTCCAAGTCCTGTGCGAACTCGCGAAGCGCGGCTGGATCGGCGCCTGCAAGGACAGTTCCGGGAACGACGCCTATTTCACCGAACTCTGCCGCCGGGGGGCCGAGCACGGCTTGCGCGTCTACCAGGGACTGAGGCCGGACTTCGCGAAACTGGCCGAACTGGGCGCGGCGGGCTGCGTCCCGGTGCCGGCCAATCTCAGACCCGAACAATACGCGGAAGCCTGGAGGCAATGCGACGATCCCGTTGCACAGCCCCGCCTGCAGGCATCCTGCGACGCACTCTGGCGCGAATTGGTCCTCAGCACGGATTTCTTCAGTCGCACGTTGAAACGGCTTGCCGAGGAAGGCCTGGGAACCGGCGTCATGCCGGAACCTTTCTGACGCACTCCCACACTCACGCACTCCCACACCCCCACACCCCCACACTGGAGCATTCATGAAAATCACTGGAATCAAGACGTTCGTCTGCGATGTGTATCGCACCAACTGGGTCATCGTCAAGGTCATGACCGACGAAGGCATCCACGGCGTGGGCGAAGCCACGTTGGAGCACCGCGAGCTGGCGGTCGAGGCGGCCGTGCGCGAGCTCGAGCGCTACCTGATCGGCAAGGATCCGCATCGCATCGAGCAGTTCTGGTCGGAGAACCACCGCGACGCCTACTGGCGCGGCGGGCCCGTGCTGACCACGGCCCTCTCGGGCGTCGAGATGGCGCTCTGGGACATCAAGGGCAAGGCGCTCGGCGTGCCCGTCTACCAGCTTCTCGGCGGCAAGGTGCGCGACAGCATCCCCTGCTACGCCAACGCCTGGTTCTCCGGCTCGCGCACGCCGGAGGACTTCGCCATGAAGGCCGCCAAGACCGTCAAGCTCGGCTACAAGGCCCTCAAGTGGGATCCGTTCGGCTCCGCGTACCTGAGCCTGACTTCCGAGGCGTTCAGCCTCGCCATGGACTGCGTCGCCGCCGTCCGCGACGCCGTCGGCCCCGGCGTCCAGCTTCTGGTCGAGGGGCACGGGAGATTCGACGTGCCGACCGCCGTCCGGCTGGGGCATGCCTTGGAGAAATTCGACATCACCTGGTTCGAGGAGCCGCTGCCCCCGGGCGACCTGGACGGCCTGGCGGAGGTCAAGCGCAGGATCAACATCCCCGTCGCCGCCGGCGAGCGCCTCTACACCCGCTGGGACTTCCGCGAGCTGCTGGCGAAGCGCGCCGCCGACTACCTCCAGCCCGACCTCTCGCACACGGGCGGCATCCTCGAGCTGCGCAAGATCGCCGCGATGGCCGAATGCCACTTCCTGCCCGTCTGCCCCCACAACCCCATCGGCGCCATCACCAACGCCGCCACGCTCCAGATCGCCGCCTGCACGCCAAACTTCCACATGCTCGAAACCATGTCCAACGACGTGGACTACCGCCACACGCTCACGACCGAGACCGTGGGATTCGCAGACGGCATGATGACGATCCCCGACCGCCCCGGCCTCGGCATCGACATCGTCGAGGAGGCGCTGCTTGCCCATCCGTACCAGCCGCACAACCTGCGCCACTACAATGGCGACCTCACCATGATCCGCCCCGAAGGCGCGGGAGGGTGGTACGGCAAGGCCGACGGTCCGGCGAAGGCCTAAAAGGAATCGACATGAAATTCAAGGACAAAGTCGTGCTCGTCACGGGCGCCAACCGCAACACCGGCCTCGCCATCGCCGAGGCCTTCGCACGGGAGGGCGCGGTCGTCTGGCTCAACGGGCGCAAGCCCGACGAGGTTGCACGGGAAGCGGACCGCCTCCGCAAGACCTTCGGCGCCACCGTGATCGAAGCCCCCGCGGACATCGCGGTGCAGGAGGAGGTGGACGCCCTTTTCGCGAGCATTCGCGAGACGAGCGGACGCCTCGACGTGCTCGTCAACAACGCCGTGATCCAGGGCGTGGGGCATGCGCTTGTCGACACGCCCCGCGCGCTGCTCGAGGAGGTCTTCCGCGTCAACGTCTACGGCGCCTACGTTTGCGCCCAGGGCGCGGCG
>JAAZAI010000604.1 GCA_012514445.1 Lentisphaerota bacterium | reverse complement strand
TAATCCTAATCTTAATCTTAATCGTAATCCTATTCGTAATCGAGCCAGAGAGGATCTTGAGAGATGTCGGCATCTGGAGATGTGGAGATATCAATGAAACGCCGTTTTTCACGCCTGCTCACCAGCCTTCTGCTGCCGCTGATCGTGGTGGCCTCCGGTCTCGTGGCATCGGCCGCGTCGGCGCCGGCGCCGGATCCGCCGCCGTCGTATGTCGCGGGACGCGAGCCTGAGTCGCCGGTCGCGGACGCCAAAGCGCGCGAGCGACTGGCCGCGCTGGAGAAGCGAATCGCCGCGGCGGAGAAATCCCTTGAGTCGGTGGATGCGCGCCTCGGCCGCACGATCCAGCCGCCGACGCCGACCCGCAACTTCGAACGACGCATGGACGATATCGAGCGGCGCCTGACGGCGATCGAACGGGACCTGAAGCAAATCGACGCGCTCCAGCGCGAGCAGAAGCAACTCGACAACCGGATCCGCAAGCTCGAAAGCAAAAGATGAATCGACGAGGTGGGGCGGGCTCTCCGAGCGCGCCGCAGGGTAGGGCGGGCTCTCCGAGCGCGCCGATTCGAAAGGAACGATCATGAAGACTATTTCAATGGCGATGACGGTGGCGATAGCGTGCGCGATGGCGGCGGCAGTTGGTGTGGCGGAGGCCGCCCTGCCCAAGGTCATGGTGCTCGTGGACGAGAAAAGCCTGGGCACGATCTCGACCTCCGAGATCGAGGCGATGGCCGTGAAGCTGCTCGGCGAGAAGGAGGTCGAGACCGTGGACCAGGACATGGTGCAGGCCAACTTGGAGCGCGTCCAGAAGGCGCTCAAGGGCGCCGGCGACAACCGCGGCGCCGCGGCGCTTGGTCGCGAGTTCGGGGCGGACGTCGTGCTGCTGGGCGAGGCCGTCGTGAAACCCTCTGCGCGCCGCATCGCCGAAAGCAATCTGCGGGCTTACCAGGCGGCCGTCACGCTGCGCGCCGTGCGCACCGACAACGCGGTCAACCTCGCGTCCGCCTCCGAAGACGCCTCGGTCGTGGCGCTCGAGGACGTCGCGGGCAGCGCCAAGGCGCTGAAGGCGGCCGGCAAGAAGGCGCTCGACGCCATCATCCCGGCGATGCTGGCGAAGTGGGAGAAGACGGGAGGCGAGACGGCGGCGAAGACGAAGGTGAACCTCGACGTGACCGTCGGCGGCGTGGACCAGATCTGGAAGCTCAAGGCCACGCGCGAGAAGTTCAAGGCGATGGGCAAGGAGATCGCGTCGGTCGCGCAGCAGAGCTACGCGCAGGGCGTCGCGGTCTTTCGCATCGTGTCGCTTCTGCCGTCCGAGGAACTGGCCGAGGCGGTCGTCATGGATCCTCCTCCCGAGCTGAAGATCCAGGTCGTCGAGATCAAGCCCGGCGCGCTCAGCCTGCGCGTCGTCGAGGCGGAGCCGGAGGCGGACGAGGAAGCGTCTGAGTGATCGCAAGGGCCGGATCCGTCGCCTGCGATCGCGATGGGAAGGGCCGAAGGAGTTTTCGATGAACGGACAGGGAAGAGCGGGATTCATGCATGCGCGCGCGGCCGTCGCCGCCGCCGCGCTGGCGGGCGCGGTTCTGGGCGCGTGGGGGCAGGAGGCCGCTGGCGGGGCGGAGATGCCTCAGGCGCTGCTCTTGAAGGCCATGTTCCGCCTGGATGTCGCGCAGCAGGTCGTGAACCAGGCCGCGAAAATCGCGGAGCCGTGCGAAGCGGACGTCGCGGCGGAGATCGTGGCTGCCGCGAAGACGTATCAGGGCCGCGAAGCCGGTGCGATCCGCGACGCGCTCGAGTCCGCCTTTGGCGAGCGGGCGCGCCCCGCGTTCGGGGATTTCGTCGACGCGTATGCGAAGGCGTCGGAGGCGGGCAACGAAGCCTTTCTGGCGGCGCTGGCGGAGGCCGTCGGCGGGTGGGGGGATGCGCCCCCGGCCGACTACGCGGCTTTGCGCCAGGGGATGGTGCAGCGCGTGTTGCGCGAGGAGATCGCGGCCGCCGGACGTTTTCTCGCGGACGTCCAGACGTGGTTGGATCTGAAGGGCCGTGCCGAGGACGTGCCGCCGCTGGCGGCATGGGTCGACCGCGCGGGGGAGCCCGCCGCCACGACGCGGCAGGTCGTCAAGCGCCGCAAGCCGGCGAAGCGAAATCCGCTGCGCGACGCCGAGGCGCCGGCGGAGACTTTCGAAGGGGAGCCGGGCGGCGGCGAGGGTTCGCTGGAGGGTTTCGGCGCGGCGCGAAAGGAACGGCGGGAGAAGGCGCTTCAGGACGCGCAGGCCGGGATGCAGCAGGTCGCGGAGGAGCGGCGCGCGGCGGAGGAGGAGTTCGCGGCGAAGAAGACGGCCGCGGCGCAGGCCGAAGCCGACGCGGTGCGCAAGCAGGCGGAGAAGCTGGCGGCCGCGGAGTCCGAGGCGATCGAGCAGCGCAAGAACAGTTGGAGCGGCCGGCTCAAGTCGGTCCTCACCGCGACCATCGGCGCCACGAGCGGCGCCTTTCTCGGCAACGTCGGCGGGCGCGCCGGCGAGGCCGCGGCCAACGCGATCTTCAACGAAGAGGGCCATCACGGCCGGGGGCACGACCGCGGCGACTAGGGTAGTCGGTCAGTCTCCGGGCTTGGCGCAAGAAAGCTCCCTCGAGCAGGCCCGTTCCGTCCCGTCGCCTGCCCGAGTGATTGGGGAGGAGGGAGGAGAGCGTAGTTTCCGCCGGGGCTCCGCCCCAGACCCCGGTTATAGACCTGAGGGAGTGGACGCGGCGTCTCGCCGCGTGGGTGTGTGTCAGGAAAGTGACAGGGGTG
>JAAZAI010000603.1 GCA_012514445.1 Lentisphaerota bacterium | reverse complement strand
GTGGAGGCCTATTCGCTCGTGGGCGACGTCGAGGGCTGCAACGTGATCATGATCGACGACCTGACGAGCACCTGCGGCACGCTGGCCGCGGCCGCCCGCCTCGTCAAGAAGTGCGGCGCCCGCAACGTCTACGCGGCCGTCACGCACGCGATGCTCAACGAACAGGGGCTCGACCGCCTCCGCCAGTCGGACATCTCGGAGCTGATCGTCACCGACACCGTGCCCCAGCAGAAGTACGACGAGACGCTCTCGATCACGGTGCTTTCCGTCGCCGAGCTCTTCGGCGAGGCGATCCGGCGCATCCACAACAACCAGTCGGTCAGTTCCCTCTTCAACATCTAACCCGCACAACAGCCCCACAGGGGCAGGAGAAAACCCGAACCATGTCACAAGAAATCATAGTCAAAGCGGAACCCCGCTCCACCAGCGGCTCCACCGCCGCGCGCCGCCTGCGCCGCGCCGGCGCCGTCCCGGCCGTTCTGTCGACTCTCGGCGGCGAGTCGACCCTGCTCCAGCTCAATGCGCACGACTTCGAGCGCACCGTGAGCCAGCACGTCAGCGCCCAGCTCCTCGTCACGCTCGACGTCGGGGGTAAGTCCTGCATGGCGCTGCTGCGCGAAATCCAGCGCGACGGCATCACCGGGCGCATCACCCACGCCGACTTCAGCCAAATCGACACCGCCCGCAAGATGCGCGTCCAGATCCCGCTCATCCTCGTCGGCGAGCCCGAGGGCGTCCGCACCCAAAACGGCGTGCTCGAGCAGCACCTGCGCCAGATCGACGTCGCCTGCCTTCCCTCCGACGTCGTCGAGAGCTTCACGGTCGACGTCACGAATCTCAAGCTCGGCGACGACATCACGGTGGCCGATCTCCAGCTCGGCGAGAAGTTCGCTATCCACACGCGCCCCGAAACGGTCGTCGCGACGGTGGCCGAGGTCAAGGAGGAGGTCGTCGCCGCCGCCGCGGTCACCGCCGACGCCGCGGCCGCCCCCGCCCAGCCCGAGCTGAGCGTCAAGAAGGGCAAGGCCGAGGAGGATGCCGCCGCCGCCGCCGCTCCCGCCGCCAAGGCCAAGGGCAAGTAGTCCGGCCTCCCGCCCGCCCCCAATCGAACCCGAGACCGAACAGCGCACGTGAAGATGATCGCAGGACTAGGCAACCCCGGCCGCGAATACGCGGAGACCCCTCACAACGTGGGGTTCCGCGCCGTCGCGTCGATCGCCGACTCGCTGCGCGGCCAATGGCGCGTCGAACCCCAGTTCAAGGCCGACGTCGCCAAGGTCGCCCACGGAGGCGATTCCGTCCTGCTCGTCCGCCCCATGACCTACATGAACGACAGCGGCGAAGCCGTCGGCTCCCTCATGCGCTACTACCGCCTGGAGCCCGCGGACGTCGTCGTCGTCACCGACGACGTGCATCTCGAGCCCGGCCGCGTCCGCGTCCGCGCCGAGGGCGGCGCCGGCGGCCACAACGGGCTCAAGTCGGTCATCGCCCATCTGGGGACCCAGCAGTTCACGCGCGTGCGCATCGGCGTCGGCAAGCCTCGCTCCAGCGGGGAAGACCTCGTCGGACACGTGCTCGGCCGCATCCCCG
>JAAZAI010000602.1 GCA_012514445.1 Lentisphaerota bacterium | reverse complement strand
TGCGTGCCGGGCAAGCACTATCTGCTGGACGCCTCCGAGCGCCTGCTCGAGGTGGTCGAGCTGATCCGCCGCGAGCAGTACTTCGTGATCCATGCCGCGCGGCAGAGCGGCAAGACCACGCTGCTGCTGGATCTGCGCAAGACGCTGGAGGCGGAGGGGAAGCACCGCGCACTCTACTGCTCGCTGGAATCCCTTCAGGGCGTGACCGACCCGAAGGACGGCCTGCCGGCGATCGTCCGCTGTCTGATCGACGCGCTGTGCATCTGGCCGGATGTTGCGCGGAACGACCTTGCCGCCGACTTGGATTTCGCCGACTTCACAAACGTCCTCAAGACGATGCTGCGTCGCCTCTGCGCCGCGCTGGACAAGCCGCTGGTGCTGCTGCTCGACGAGGTGGACTGCCTCTCGGAGGGCACGCTGGTCACGTTCCTGCGCCAACTGCGCGACGGCTTCGTCAACCGCGCGGGGGGATCGCCGTTCCCCAGCTCCGTGGCGCTCGTCGGCATGCGCAACATCCGCGACTACAAGGCGCAAATCCGCCCCGGCGGCGCGACGCTCGGCTCGGCCAGCCCGTTCAACATCGCCTCGGAGTCCCTGACGCTCAAGAACTTCACCGAGGCCGAGGTCGGCGCGCTCTACGCCCAGCACACTGCCGACACGGGACAGGTCTTCCCGCCCGAGGCCCTTGCCCGAGCCTTCCACTGGAGCCAGGGCCAGCCCTGGCTCGTCAACGCGCTGGCGCGCGAAGTGGTGGACAAGATGCTCGGCATGGACTACGCGAAGCCGGTGGACGCGCCGATGTTCGACGCGGCGGCCGAGCGGCTGATCCTGCGGCGCGACACGCACATCGACAGCCTCGTCGAGCGCCTGCGCGAGGAGCGCGTGCGCCGGATCGTCGAGCCGGTCATTCTGGGAAACGAGCCCGACGTCGACCTCATGTCCGACGACGCGCGCTACGTCGTGGACCTGGGGCTTCTGCGAACCGACCGCAAGCGCTGGGAGGCGGCCAATCCGATCTACCGCGAAGTCATGATCCGGGCGCTCAGCTTCACGACGCAGGAGTCCCTGTCGCCAGGGCTGGTGAACCGCTGGATCGCCGACGGCCGGCTCGACATGAACGGGCTGCTGCGGGGCTTCCAGGTATTCTGGCGCGAGAACGCGGACGTGTGGGTGGAGAAGTACGACTACCGCGAGGCGGCGCCGCACCTGATCCTGATGGCGTTTCTCCAGCGCGTCGTCAACGGCGGTGCGCACATCGACCGCGAGTTCGCGCTGGGGCGCAAGCGCCTCGACCTCTGCGTCCAGATGGGGCCGCATCGCTACCCGGTGGAGCTGAAGCTGCGGCAGAGCGCGAAGACCGAGGCCGAGGGCCTCGAGCAACTTGGGGAGTACATGGACGCCTGCGGCGCGAAGGAAGGCTGGCTGGTGATCTTCGACCGCCGTCCCCGCCGTCCCTGGAGCCGCCGCATCTTCTGGCGCACCGTCAAGTCCGGCCCGCGCACGATCCACGTCGTCGGCGCGTGAGCGCGGAAATTTGCGATTTTGGATTTGTGTTTTTGGGTTGTCCGTCCCGCACAGGGTCGTAATCCTAATCCTAATCGTAATCGTAATCGTAATCGTAATCGAGGCCGTGTTGTACGAGTAGGTTTAAGCGCCCGAAGAGAGCCCTTTCCATGACGATTTATGGAAGGCAGTCGAAATCACGGTGTTTATGAAAGCTTCGCGCCCTCGCGTCTTCGCGTGAACCCCTGCCACCTCGGCAATCCGGGATTGCGATTGCGAATCGACCCACCTCGCGACATAGCTTGCGGCAAAGCTCTTGCGAGGCCATTGATCGACCCGACCGATTCCGGTTTTCCGTCTTGACTTTTCAGATCGGATGCAGTTAAATTACGCCAGTTCTATAAGTTGACGCTGTTAACAATCAGAGCCCACCGACGTGTGGACAGACGCGAGCAAACTCGAGAAGGCGATCCGAAAGACGCCTTCCACAATGCGGAGGAGAAATGCCATGAAAAAGAGACACAAGGCCGTGAGCGTCCTCTTGACCGCCATGACGCTGTTCGCGTCGTTCGAAGCATTCGCGGCGAACACGTTCACCGCGGTTTCCGGAAGCGACTGGAACACGGCGGCGAACTGGAGCGAGGGCGTGCCCGTCGCCGGGCAGGCGGTCGTCATCGACGGCAACGCCACGCTCACGAACGCCACGCCGGCGCTGTCGTCGATGACCGTCAACAGCGCGAAGACGCTGACCTTCGACGGCTGGGACACGCTGCTCACCGCCACGACCGT
>JAAZAI010000601.1 GCA_012514445.1 Lentisphaerota bacterium | reverse complement strand
GGTTGATGTCCGTCGAGTTGGCGGAGGAGAGTTCGCACTTGGCCTTTTCGGCCGCCTCCTTGAGGCGCTGCAGGGCCATGATGTCCTTGGAGAGGTCGATGCCGTTCTCCTTCTTGAACTCGTCCACGAGCCACTGCATGACGACCTGGTCGATGTCGTCGCCGCCGAGGTGCGTGTCGCCGTTGGTGGCCTTCACCTCGAAGACGCCGTCGCCGATCTCGAGGATCGAGATGTCGAACGTGCCGCCGCCGAAGTCGTAGACCGCGATGGTCTCCTCCTTCTTCTTGTCGAGGCCGTAGGCGAGGGACGCGGCGGTGGGCTCGTTGACGATGCGCATGACGTCGAGGCCCGCGATGCGGCCGGCGTCCTTCGTCGCCTGGCGCTGCGAGTCGTTGAAATAGGCGGGGACGGTGATGACCGCCTGCGTGATCTTCTCGCCGAGGAACGCCTCCGCGTCCGTCTTCATCTTCTGGAGGATCATCGAGGAGATCTCGGGCGGGGAGTACACCTTGTCGCCGATCTTCACATGGGCGTCGCCGTTCTTCGCCTTGACGACTTCGTAGGGCACGAGCGTGCACTCGTGCGCGACTTCGTCGTACTTGCGCCCCATGAAGCGCTTGATCGAGAATACCGTGTTCTTCGGGTTCGTCACCGCCTGACGCTTCGCGGGCTGACCCACGAGGCGTTCGCCGGATTTCGTGAACGCGACGATCGACGGCGTGGTGCGCTGCCCTTCGGCGTTGGGGATCACGACGGGCTCGCCGCCTTCCATCACGGCCATGCAGGAGTTCGTCGTCCCGAGGTCGATGCCAAGAATTTTAGCCATAATCAAGTTCCTTTTGCTGGTTCGCGCCGTGTGCCGCGAAAGTACGTTTCACAATTTAGCACGAGCCGTGCCAAGCACGAAAACCCCCGATTTGCAACAGGTTGCACCGTCTGGGTGTGACACGATGTCGCAAGTGTGTCATTGGGGGGAGTCTGCTGCGTGGGACAGGTGGGGAGGGGTGGGAGTGCGTGAGAGCGTGAGTGCGGGAGTGCGTGAGTTGGAAACTGGAAACTCGAAACTGGAAACTGGGGCCGGGAATCCTTGGCGATCCAAACGATTAGGATTAGGATTAAGAGTAAGATTACGATTAAGAGTAAGAGTAAGAGGAAGAGGAAGAGGAAGAAGAACGCCTGCACGCTTCGAATCGACAAAGCTTGCGGCTGGCGGCCTGCGCCCGCGGCGGCCAAGGGCCTGGCCGCCCTACCCTGAAGGTAAAATGCTTCGCAAGCAGGCTCCCGCAGGTTTTACTCTCTTCCCGCAAGCAGTCTCTGCTTGCGGGCGGGGCTGGGGAGTGCGGGAGTTTGGGGGTGTGGGAGGGGTGGGCGGGGGCGTTGTGAAAGATTTCACTAGCGAGGTTGTTTTTTTCATTGCATCTGGCGGCCATTCGTGTTAGGGTTTGGCGGCGAGAAGAGAGAACGGACGTTCCAGACGAAGGGGATTCGTCGTCCGGACTCGGATGGTGAAGGTCGTCAACAGGGGTTTTTCCATGAACAAAGGCAGTCGCGAGGAGCCCTCGATCACCCGCGTGGCGCAGGCCGCGGGCGTATCCCTCGGCACGGTGTCCCGCGTCATGAACGGGGCGAAATCGGTCAATCCGGATTTGCGGGCGCGCGTGCAGTGCGCGGCGCGCGAAATCGGCTTCGTCCATCGGACGCCGACGCGTCGGCTCGGCATCGTGGTCGGTCGCCGCAATCCCTTGCTGCCCGTGGGCTACACCCACATCATGACGGCCCTCATCGACGAGTTCGCCTACGCCCGCGGGATGGCCGTCGAGCAGTTCGACGTGGCGAACCTCGAGCGCGCGTGGGACAGCGGCATCGCGGCCGTGATCGGCATCGTGTTCGACGACGCCATGCTGAAACTCCGCGGGCTCCCGAACTTGCCCGTCCTGTCGATCAACCACCCCATGGCGGAACTGGGCGTCCACAGCGTCTACACCGACCATCTCGAACAGGGGATGATGGCCGCCCAGCATCTGCTCGACCGCGGGCATGAGCGGGTCGCGTTCCTCGGCGGCCTGCGCGGGGAGTGGGGCGTCGAGCAGCGCCTCGCGGGCTACCGCGCCGCGATGAGCGCGTACGGCCTGGCCTGCGACCCCGCCTGGGTGCGGTTCTCGGACGACGAGCCCGTCTACGACATCGTGCAGCGCTGGACGAAGATCGGCGTCACCGGGATCCTGAACTTCAGCGAGGACGTGGTCGCGGAGACGCTGCATGTGCTCAGCAACGTGCTGCGCAAGCGCATCGGCGAGGACATCTCGACGATCACCCTCGAAGACGTGCCGCTCTACCAGTACTTCACGCCGCCCCAGACCGTCGTGCGGCAGCCGCTTCGGGAGATGGCCCGGCTCGCCGTGGAGCATGCGTTGCGGTTGGCGGAAAACGGCGTCTCGGCCGCGTCCGAGACGGTCGACATCTGCCTGCGCGCCGAGCTGGTGGAACGCGACTCCGTCGGCAGGCCGCCGGTAGCTGAGGCTACGTGCCAGGGGCAAGACGCTCAATCAGACGATGTGAAAAACGTGCGCCTTCAGAAGTCTCAGTCGGGGCGGCAGAAGGCGGGCATGCAAGGGGGTGCAAGTCGGAAAAAGAAGGCGGCATTTGTATGAAAAAGATGAACATGAGGTTGTATGACATTGAAAGGCAGGAGGGCATGAAAAGGTTTTTCTCAGGGCTTCTCTTGGTTTGTTCTGTCGTTCTCGCTCAGGCGCAGGGAGTGGGTTCACTGCTTGCATCTCGGGATCTGGGCGATCCCGAAGTGAACAGTTGGAAGGAGTATGACTGGGTAACGGCGTCAGGAACGTGGGAGGCGCTCGCCGAGCGCGCGCCGGGCGCCCCCGCCACAGGCAAGTCCTTGCGGATCACGGCGAAGTTTCCCGCGCGCACCTTTGCCTATTGGGGCCTGAACTCGCGGAGGCCCAGCGCAAGATCCCCGGCGCGGCGAAGCGCTTCACCGGGCATGGAAGGAAGAGTTCCGACAAGGTCGGCGTGGAGCTGATCCTCAAGGGCGCGGACGGCAAGGAGCGCAAGCTTGGCGTCGACTGGGGCGACAAAGTCTGGAAGCGC
>JAAZAI010000600.1 GCA_012514445.1 Lentisphaerota bacterium | reverse complement strand
TTCGTTCGTCAACGCGCCCGTATTGGAAGAAAACAGCGATATCAATGTCGAAACGCAAAGAAACGTGGCCATGCAGATTCTCGCCGAGAGAGGCGACCCAGAAGCGTGGGCGGTGTTGGCTGACTACGTGATGAAAGACCCATGGCGCCTTGACCGTCTTGACTCGCTGGTCGATCTCACGTCGGCGAAACTCAAGATCGATCCCAGGCTCTGGGCCTGGGTGGTGGAACGCTACCAGGAGGCTCGGCAGAAAACGGCGACGTCCGAGCGGGGCGTTGATCATGTCTGGATACGCATCAAAAACCGATTCGGGTTCGTAGCCCCCAAGACCTCATCGGATACGTCCGCATTGGAGGACTATCCAGAACAGGCCCTCGCCAGAGTTCTCGAAGGCCGGACATTCGAGAGCTTTCTGATCCAGTATGAAGTCCGGCCGGGGGATACGCTGACCTCGGTCGGTTCGAAACACGGAATCTCTGTGGAACGCCTTCTCGAGTTGAACCCTCAGATCGCGACCCCGGACAAGATTGCCGTCTCGATGCAGGTAAGGACGCTGAGCATGCCTCTGGGATGGCCCGAGAGTCGCGTTCTGGAGAATATCGCATGGTTGATTCGCGCAGGGGACACCAACGCGATATCGTTTTTCCTCGGGTGGACGGGAACCGTTGACCAGCAAGCGTTCGAGGAGTCCTCGTTTCAAATTGGACGTTGCCTCTCGGCGCTTTCGGCTGTCGCATCGTCTTGGCGCGTTCCGCCTGAGAACAAGCTCGGGGCCAACCGCCAGCAGACGATCCTCCGGGATTGTCTGGCATTGATTCACGGCGACTCGGATGCGGCGCGGAGACTGCTGCCGTACGTCACATCCGAGAAGGGACTTGAAGTGAGAGTCGTCATGGCAGGCATGAAAGCTGCGAAGTGTTCGCTGGCGAAAGACGCCGTCTTCCAGTGGCTCAGAACGAACGGCTGCGAAGATTTTGACCTGTACGCAGGCTATCTGGCAGAGGTTTGCACGACAAACGACTTCGCCGCGCTTCGGGAAATCCTGCCTGTCCGGTCCTCGAACACGAAGCCGCCTTGGGAACGAAAGATGACCGACTACCATAGGCGGGACATTGAGGGCGTGATGTTGGACATCCACCTGCGCGATCTCCTTGAACGGAGCCTGGGCGAGTGACTTTTGGATAAAACACGTGATGGCAACGAGCCACAACACGGCTCTCCGTCCGGTCACAAACAGAACGTGCCATTCCTCCGTTTAAGGACTGCGCTGAAGGCGTATTTCGCGAGGCTCGATCACTTCGCCGACGCCTTTGCCGACCATCTTCAAAACGACGTGGTCGTTGAGCCCGACGGTGGAGTCGAGTCGATGGTGCGGGGTATCGTCCAGGCCGCCGAAAGGGCCGGAGAGGGAACGAGAATCAAGGGAACGACGACGGGAGTCGACCGGAATCGACGGGAGGCAAGGATACGTGCGGTTCCTGTTGACTATTTCTCAAAATTGGCGTTAGGGCTCGCCCGAATCTGGACGAACAACGTCCTCGGACGGGTTGAAATCCAGCTCAATTGCTGCGGAGCATGACGACTCCGACGACGTCTCCCTCGTGGCGGATCAGGCCCCAGGCGCAGGGCCTGCGCGTGTCGATGAACGCCCCGCTCCGGCCATGGGGGACGTCAAGCTCGGCGCCTTTGAAAATCGCCGCCACCGTGTCGCGCTCCCACACGCTGGGCAGGTCGATCAACGGCGTCCGGTCCAGATAGGTGACCTGTCCCGCCAGATCCCGGCGGGCGCCATGGCCCCTCGCGATCTGGTATGCGTAGGGCGGCGCGGCCTTGACCATCAGCGTGACCGCCGGATTGCCGGGGGAGGACGACTGGATCGCCAGGAGCATGTCCGCGATGGCCTTCTCGCCTTCCGGTTCGATTCGCCGCGCCATCTCGGCGACCATGTCCGGCGTGAACGCCTGGACGACGTCCGGGATGCGCGCCTTCAGCTCGTCCCGCGTCTTGTTGTACTTGCGCGCGTCCTCGGCGCGACTGGCCTCGACCGCCCGGCGGGCGCGGAGGACGTCGATGCGGTGGAAGCCGTAGAGCGAGAGTCCGGCGAGCAGGCCCAGCGCCACGATGCCGGCCTGGATCTTCCGGGAATACGGCCTGGGCCTCGGGAGCGCCTCCCCGGCGGCGCCGGCCGCGAGGCTTTCGGCGGCGACGGCCGCGCTGCACATGAAGCTCGCGGCAAAGCAGAACGCCGTGAGCGTGCCGGCGACGATGACGGCCGCCACGGCGCAGGACTCCAGCCAGTCCGGCAGGATGTCCCACATCAGCACTTCGTCGACGACCCAGAGCAGGATGCCGATGCAGGCCAGGACGAGCAGCCCCAGCGCACGATCCGTCGAAAACTTCAACGCCTTCCGATGATCCATTTCAATTCCCTCCATTTCATGTGTCGTAGGATACGCCTCCACGGAGCGTCGTTCAAGCGGTATCGGCAATTCCGGCTACCGCGGCGTCAAGGGTTTGCCGACCTCCAACGCCGTGCGCACGGCAGGTGGGGCTCGATCGGCGAGCGTTTATTGTAATCTGGAACAGAATTTCCAGATTACAACAATCCCGCATCACCGATGTCGCTCGCGCCGCGCTCAGAGCGGGGCGCGAGCGGGTGTGTGTCATAAAAGGGACATGATTGTTTTTTTGGGGGGAGTTGGAAGCTGTCTTCAAGAGCTTCGTCGCGAGCGTCGTCGAACCCGGCAAAGTCCTGATCGTAATCGATACGAAGGTAAGGGCGCGCAGGCCCTGCGCGCCGCCGGGCACCCCGTCGTAGCCGGGGTGGTACTTCGCTGTGGCGCGCCGTGAGTGCCCGCCATGGCTGGAGGGGTGCAATCCCTTGCGCGCGCATTCGGACGCCGCGCGCCCGCCACGCAACGCAGGCAAAGTTTGTAGTGGCGCCGTGAGGCGCTGGCGCGGCGGCCAAGGGACTGGCCGCCCTAGCACTTTCGCTACCCGGCCGGCGGGAAATGGCCGCCGAGCGTTTATTGTAATCTTGAACAGGAATTCAAGATTACAATCGGGTTGTCGATTGTAGGCGCAGCGCTACAACACGAACCCAGCCGACATGCGCCGCACAAGCATCTTCCGATTTCCCCTGTCACTTTTCTGACACACCCCGGAGGCGAACATGGAAGTTGACAGAGCACCATGAAAAAGATATAACGTTAATTCGAAGCAATCGCCTCTTTGCGGGCACCATCACCCTCATGTGCAAAAAGGAGAACCATGAACGCCAAGCTGCCGTTGAGCATCTACACCAACTACTACGCGGATCTTCCGGCGGAGTCGCAGCTCGTGAAAATCCGCGAGGCCGGTTTCACCCACTGCGAGCTGCGCGCGCCGATTCCCTTCGACGACGAGCGTGGGCTGGCGCGGCAGGCCGCGAAGTTCCGCGCCCGCGCGGAATCCCTCGGCCTGGCGCTGAGCCAGGCGCATGGCTACTGGGGAGAGTATCTCAAGCCCGGATCGCCCGAATGGAAGAAGCGGATCGGCCGGTTCAAGAAGGAAATCGCCGTCGCGGCGGATCTCGGCGTCTCGGTCGTCGTCGCGCATCCGATGAACCAGGTGAAGATCGCGACCGCCAATCCCGGATTCGGGCCAGGCACCGCCGCCCGGCTCGCCCTGGCCCACAACGCCGAATTCTTCGGAAGCCTCGCCGACGCGCTGGAGCGCAGCGGCGTCCGGATCGCCATCGAGAACATGCCGGGGGCCGGGTACGGCGGAGCCTCGGTGGACGAACTGCTCGAGATCCTCGACGCGCTGCCCGGCAAGTCCTTCGGCATCTGCCTCGACACGGGGCATCTCAACCAGGCGGGCGGCGACATCGCGCGGTTCATCCTGAAGGCCCGGCGCCGCCTGATCGCGACCCACGTGCACGACTGCCTGCGCATGCCCAACCTGGACCTCCACATCTTCCCCCTCTTCTCCTCCTACGGAGGCTCCTGGATCGACTGGGGCCGCGTGCGCGACAGCCTGCGCGAGATCGGCTACCGGGGGACGTTCAACCTGGAGACGCCGGGAGAAGGAGTCAGCGCCGGCACGCCGCTCTGGATGCGCGAGAAGAAGCTCGCGTTCATCCGCGAATGCCTGGACCGCTTCCTCAACGGAGA
>JAAZAI010000599.1 GCA_012514445.1 Lentisphaerota bacterium | reverse complement strand
TGCGCAGGCGGAGCGCGGCGAGGAAGGCGCCCAGCGGAGAGGCATCGTCCGGCAGCGTGGGTGCCTGGGGGGCGTCCGCCACGAAATCGGGGTCTTCGATCCGGATCAGCCGCTCCAGGTAGGCCTTGACCTCGGTGTTGCGGCGGTTGATCTTGTCGTGCTCCGGCTGGTTGTAGTAGGACAGCAGGCATTGGTAGCAGCCCGCCTCGCAGTGGCGCTCGGCCTCGTTCCAGGCGTTCGTGGCGGGGTCGTTCTCGTAGTGCATCAGCGCGAGGGCGCGCCGGGCGATTTCCGAGAGCACCTTCGCGCGGTCCTGGTCCATCGCCAGGCGGCCCAGCACGCCGGCGCCGCCCTCGGAGGCTTCGTAGACGAGGATGTTGCGGGGGCATTCGCCCTCGGGCAGGAGTTCGGCGGCAAGTTCGGCGGATTCGACCTGGAAGACCTGCTCCATGCTCCGCAGCAGCGCGGACTTCAAGGTGCACATGGTTTCGCGGTTGCCCTGAAGCGACGCGGTCGGAGAGAAGATCAGGATGTTGCGGAAGTCGGAGACATAGGGCACGATGCGCTGTTTCTGGACGGTGTCCGCAGGGGGGGCGCTTTCATTTTCGGGGTCGCTGGATGGGTCGCCGTCCGAGCTCCACCACCCGGAGAGCGGGTTGATGTAGAAGCCGTAGATGCCGTGGTCCTTCCGACGGCGCCAGCCCTTGTTGACGCGCCAGATCTTGGCGGCGGTGGAATAGGTGAAGCTTCCGAGGCTTTCGCCGTCGTGCTCAAGGCGCACGCGGGCGAAGCCGGGGGAGCCGTCCGCTCCCGGCATGAAGCTGTAGGACGTGAGGATGTCGAAGCCCTGGCGCTGGCGTTCCTCGTCGCGAACGGAGATGCGCTCGGCCTGCTGGGCCTCGACGGCGTCGATTCGATACAGCTCCTGGATCGAGGTTTCCGGGGCTAGGACGTTGCCGCAGTGAACGCAGGTGTTGATGGCGTCGCCGTCCGGGGCCTCGTCGTTGAAATGCCCGTAGCCGCACTGTTCGCAGATGTAGGCGGTGATGGTCCCGAGACGGCCTGCGGCGGCGACGTGTTCTGCGGAGGTGGCGCGAATCTTGATGCGATTGACGCGGAACGTGCGACCCTCGTGGTAAATGAGGCTGCGGGGGCCGAATTCCGAAAGCGCCAGGAAGCGTGGACGGGAGATCATCGTGCCGGATTTTCTCAGGGCGCCGCTGATGCGCGGGTGCGTCTTGGGAATCCAGGCGACGACCGGAAGGCGGGGGAAGCTGTATCCCGGCAGGAAGCCCTGGCTGGCGAGGTAGCGGTAGAGGTAGAAGTCGGAGTTCTTGTTGTTGGCGTTGACCAGCACGTCGATCTGCTCCTTCGCATCGGCATAGGTGCGGGAGGCGACGTCGCGGTCCTTCTTCTGGGAGCCGGCGCTTTGGACGATGCGATGGGCGTCGTTCAACTGCTTGAGCGTGGCAGCGTAGAGGTTTCGCCACCGGTCGAGCGCCGCATCGAAGGCGGCGGGGGCGCTTGCGATCAGCGCCTCCACGTAGTCGCGGGTGTACCAGGGCGCCCGCTGGGACTGCAGCTCGGCGGCAAGCCGGTTCTCGATGACGCGCGCCAGCGCCAGCGCCTCCTTCGTAACGGATTCCGAGGAGAAGGCCTCGCGGTACTCGGGCTTGAGGGATAGCGAGGGGTTGTCGTGTGGCTCCTGGGCGAGCAGCTCGATGATGTTCGTCGGCAGCTCCTTGCGGATGCAGGAAAGCCAGATCGCCTGAATGTGGCTGTCGAAGAGCTCCCGGTTGGTCAGATCGATCGTGGGGACCTGGACGTCGCCATGGACCATCTCGACTTCGTTGGCGAAGAACCACTGGTCGTGCGGGCTCA
>JAAZAI010000598.1 GCA_012514445.1 Lentisphaerota bacterium | reverse complement strand
CGGCGGCAAGCCTCCTGTCTTCGCGGTCGAGACGCCCGAGGATCTCCGTCAAATTCGTCGACGCGCCGTTCCAGCGTACGCCCCAGGCCAGGCTGGAGCCGGGTTGTCCGTTGTTCCAGTCGAGGACGACGGCGGCCCGATTGGTGCCCTCGCCGATCCAGTAGTGGATGTCGTCGAAGGAGAAGTCAGCCGCGTTGGCGGCGGTGGAGGAAAACGCTCCTGCGAGGGCGGCGCACGCCGTCCCGGTTCGAACCCAGTTTTTGATCGTCATGTCTCATGTCCGGCCTGTTGTCCGAGGACGGCGGCATGCGCGATGGCGCAGGCTCGATGGCCGGCAACACGTCTTCTGGCTTATGACACTAGCACCCTTGGCGCCTTCCGATCCGCGGGTTAGAGAGAACCCGCTTCACGTGGCATGTTGCCTCAAGCTGTCATTTACAGCGGCGGAACCGCGTCCGATTTTCACGGACTTCCGTTTGCTCCGGCCTACCGTCTTCCGGTTGGCTTGGGGTCGCATTGTAGGCCAAAACCGCTGCCGGATGCAAGTCAAAAGCGACGGGGGGGGGCGTCGTTCCCGCGTCACCGCGCCGCGGCGTCCAGCGCGGCGCCCAGATCGGCGGCGAGATCCTCGAAGGATTCCAATCCGGCCGAGAGGCGGACGAGGCCGTCCCCGATCCCGCGGGCGAGACGCTCCGGACGGGGCATGGCGGCGTGGGACATGGTGGCGGGATACGAGAGGATCGTCTCGACGCCGCCGAGGCTGACCCCCACCAGCGGCAGCCGGACGGCCTTGAGAAACGCGACCGCGGCCGGGCCGTCGGCCAGTTCGAAGGAGACGACCGCGCCGGGACCGTCCGCCTGGCGGGCGTGGACGTCGCGTCCGGGATGGCGGTCGAGGCTCGGATGATGCACGCGATGGATGTCCTTGCGCGCGGCCAGCCACGCGGCGAGCCGGGTCGCCGTGGCCTGCTGCGCGTCGAGCCGGACGGCCAGCGTGCGCAGGCCTCGCTGGACCAGCCAGGCGTCCTGCGGCCCCAGGATGGCGCCGAAGGCGTTTTGGATGAACCGGAGACGACGTCCCAGCTCGGCTTCGCGCGCCACCGCGAGCCCGGCGACGACGTCGCTGTGGCCGCCGATGAATTTCGTCGCGCTGTGGACCACCAGGTCGAAGCCGAGTTCGAGTGGCCGCTGCAGATACGGCGTCATGAAGGTGTTGTCGGCGATCGACAGCAGTCCGTGTTCGCGGGCGATCTGCACCATCGCCGCCAGATCGGTGATCTGCAGAAGCGGGTTGGCGGGCGTCTCCACGAACAGGCCGCGCGTGCCGGGCCGGACCGCGCGGCGCACGGCGTCGGGGTCGGCGGCGTCCACGAACTCGGCCTCGAGCCGCCATATGCGGAACAGGGTCGTCAGCGCGCGGTACGTGCCGCCGTAGACGTCGCGCCCGACGAGCAGGTGGTCGCCGGGCTCGAAGAGCATCAGCGACGACGCGATCGCCGCCATGCCCGAGCCGAAGGCCAGCCCCCGCGCGCCGCCCTCGAGCGCCGCGACGGCGTGCTCCAGCGCCTCGCGCGTGGGATTGTCGCTGCGGGCGTAGTCGTAGGCGCCGAGATGTTCCGGATCCGGCTGATGGTAGGTGGAGGTCTGGTAGATCGGCATCGACGAGGCGCCGGTGCGCGGATCGCG
>JAAZAI010000073.1 GCA_012514445.1 Lentisphaerota bacterium | reverse complement strand
TCGCCGCGCACGCCGCCGTCGCGCCGCTTCTTCAGATCGATCGCGAGATCGATCATCTCGAGCATCTGCGCGTCGGAGAGGTCGTTGATGGAGAGCAGCGAGCGCCGCTTCAATTCGGGGCTGAACGAGATCATGGCTTGGAAATGCCTTGGGGTGGCGATGGGGGATTCCGACACATCCAGTCGGAGCTTTTTCATAAGTCATACAGTATAGCATACGCCTTCCCGGAGGCGCAAACGCAATCGGGTTGCCGGTTACCGGTTGCCGGTGGTGAGCGGTTGGGTGCGCGTCAACATAGTCGCCGGTTTTCTGTAATCAGTCGCCGGGGGTAAGCCGAATGTCCCGCGAACGTAGAGAACACGCTCGGCGACCGCCCGATACCAGTGAGAAGTGAGTGGAGCATGGTGAGGAGTTGTGGCTGGGGGCACCCCAGACCCCGTTTCCTACCCAGTGAGGAGTTTGTAGAGCGTGGTGTGTAGTTGTGGCTGGGGACACCCCAGACCCCCGTTGTACTTACCGGGGCCTGGGGCAGAGCCCCAGCGGAAACTACGCTCTACTCCCTGCTCCCCACTCACTCAATCGGGCAGGCGACGGGATGGAACGCGCCTGCTCGACGGAACTGACTTGCGTCACCCCCGGCGACTGACCGATTTCCTCATGGCACAAGAAAAGTCTTCCTAATACCGGGTTTTTTCTGGTAAAATGTCGGCATGTTTTTCTGGAACAGCATGTTGGCGTTCAGACACAAGGTTCGCATGGCGCTTGCAGGTGCCTTCACGATCCTGCTTCCGTTTGCCCCGGCGTCGGCCCAGATGCTGGGCACTGTGCCTTTTTCCCGCTACGAGCCGATTCTCGAACGCGGCATTTTCGGCCCTCCCCCCCCGCCGCCGGCGACCAACACCGTGGACTCCGTTTCGGATGCATCCCAAGAACAAGAGGTGTACGTCATCCCGCCCGGGCTTGAAAACGTCAAGGTGACGCTGATCTCGCGGTTTCGTGGCATGCCGGCCGCCGGCTTCACGGACGGCGAGTCGAACACGCCCTACTACCTGATGGTGGGCCAGTCGAACGACTTCGAGCTGGTATCCGTCGACTTCCCCTCCCAGACGATCCGGCTCCGGCGCGGCGCTTTCGAGGCCGATCTGCCGCTGTGGGTCAACCCCGCCACGACGAACCAGGCGGATCTGGCGTCCTTCGGGATGCCCGCGGGGGCCGCCCCGGCCCCCGGCGCGGCCGGGCGCGTCTCGGCGACGCCCGTGCGCACGTCGCCGAGCCGCACGGCGACGCCTGAGGAGCTGAAGCGCCGCGAGGAATTCCGTCTCCGCCGCGAGGAGGCGAGGAAGCAACGCGAAGCGGAGCGGGAGAAGCAGAAGGAAGAACTCGCCAAGCTGACGCCCGAGGAGCGGGAGCGCCGCCTCCACGACCTCAACGTCGAGATGATCATCAACGACAGCGGACCGCCGCTGCCCATCACGCTCGACGACCAGGACATGAAGAAGCTCTCCGACGCCGGGTTCGACGTGCCGGGCCACACGCCGACATCGGAGAAGGCGGCCGGGGCGAAATGAACGGCACCGCAACCATCCAGATCACGACCGAAGGCTCGGACCGGCCCCAGTTGAGACTCCCGGGCACGTTCGTGTGGGAGACGCTCCCGGAGGCGGCGCCCGACGGCCTGCCCTATCTCGGCGCGATCGTCAACAACGACGTCGTGTCCCTCCAGACCCGACTGGACATGAACTGTTCGGTCCAGGGCGTCACCGCGAGACATCCCGACGGCACGCGCATCCTTCGCCGTTCGATGGGCTTCCTGCTGGCGATGTGCGTTCGTCGCGCGTTTCCCGGCGCGAAGTACCGGATCCACCATTCGCTGGGCGACGGCATGTTTTTCACGCTGCGCCAGCCGGGCGAGCCGGACGACGCGCCCGTAGGCGCGAAGGAGGCGCGCGTCCTCGAAAAGGCGATGCGCGCGGCGGTGGCGGAGGACCTGCCCATCGACTGCTTCGACTGCGCCTACGAAGAGGCCGTCGCCGCGTTCACCGAAGCCGCGCAAATGGACAAGGTGGGGTTGCTGAGCCACATCAACACGCCGTCGGTGCGCCTGCTCCGCTGCAACGGCTTCACGGACCTCGCCCAGGGGCCGGTGGCCAACCGCACCGGCGTCCTCGGCGTCTTCTCGCTCATCCCCTACGAGGACGGCTGCATCCTGCAGATGCCTGCGCAGGAGGATCCCGCCGCCGTCTCGACGTTCAAGCCGAACGCCGAGCTCATGCGCGTCCACCGCGAACACGCGCGCTGGGGCGAGACGATGGGCATCCGCAGCGTGGGCCAGCTCAACCAGGCGGTGTACGACCTGCGCATCAGCGACGTGATCCAGATGGCGGAGGCGCTGCACGACAAGAACTACGCGCGAATCGCAGATCTGGCGGCCTCGCGCGATCCCCTGCCCCGGCTGGTGCTCATCGCCGGCCCCTCCTCCGCCGGCAAGACAACCTCGGCGAAACGCCTGGGCATCCATCTTCGCGTGAACGGCTTCCGCCCGGTGATGCTCTCGACCGACGACTACTTCGTGGGCGACGGGCGCAATCCGCTCGACGCGGACGGCAAACCCGACTACGAGCACCTCGAGGCGCTCGACCTGGCGATGTTCAACGAGCACCTCACCGCGCTGCTGGCGGGCGAACCGGTCCGGCGACGCCTCTTCGACTTCCATGCGAAGCAGCCCGTCTTCACGGACGAGACGCTCCAGCTCCAGCCGCGCGACATCCTCATCGTCGAGGGCATTCACGGCCTCAACCCCGCGCTCACGACGATGGTGCCGCGCGAGCGCAAGTTCATGATCTTCCTGAGCGCGCTGACGCAGCTCGGAATCGACGACAACAACATCCTTTCGACCACCGACAACCGCCTGATCCGGCGGATCGTCCGCGACCACCTCTTCCGCAAGCACTCGGCGCTGGACACGATCCGGATGTGGCCGTCCGTGCGCCGCGGCGAGGAGCGCTGGATCTTCCCGTATCAGGAGGAGGCGGACATCTCGTTCAACACCGCCCTCGACTACGAGCTCGCGGTGCTGCGCCCCTTCGCCGAACCGCTGCTCGCGGAGATCAAGCCGCACCATGCGGAGTACGCCACCGCGCGCCGCCTCCAGGCGGTGCTCCGCAACTTCCACGCCATCACCCCCATCGCCGTCCCGGGCGACTCGATCCTGCGCGAGTACATCGGCGGCAGCCTGCTGAAATACTGATCGATTTCACACCCCCCGAACGAAACCCATGAACATCCGCATCGTCAACTGGACCCCCGCGCGCCGTTCGCGCACCATCGAAGTCTTCCTGAAGCGCCCCGCCTTCGACCCCGAGGCCGAGAAGATCGCCGCCGAAATGCTGCTCGACATCAAGACCCGCGGCGAGCCGGCCGTGCTGGCCGCGATCGCCAAATACGAAGGCACCTCGCTGAAGCCCTCCGAGCTGCGCGTCTCGAAGGCGGAGTTCGACGACGCCGAGTCGAAAGTCCCCGAACGCATCAAGCGGCTCATCGACGAGGCGCATGACCGCGTGGCCGACTTCTCCCGAAAGTCGATGCGGCGTGACTGGACGACGCCGACGCCGCACGGCGGCGCGCTGGGCGAATTCTATTCGCCGCTCAGCCGCGTGGGCGTCTACGTGCCCGGCGGGACGGCGCCGCTCGCCTCGACCGTCATCATGACCGCGACCCTTGCGCAGACGGCGGGCGTCCCGGAGATCGTGGCCTGCACGCCGGCCGGAAAGTCGAAGCAGCTCAACGCCGCGATGCTCTACGCGATGCGCGTCTCGGGCGTGACCGAAGTGTACCGCGTCGGCGGCATCCAGGCCATCGGCCTGATGGCCTACGGCATCCGCCACATCGAACCCGTGCGCAAGATCGTCGGACCGGGCGGCACGTTCGTGACGGCCGCGAAGCGGCAGGTGTACGGCACGGTGGCGCTGGACCTCGTGGCCGGTCCGAGCGAGATCGCGATCCTCGCCGACGACAGCGCGAACCCGGAGTTCGTCGCGGCGGACCTGCTCTCGCAAGCCGAGCACGGCACCGGCTTCGAGCGCGCGATGTTCGTCACCGACTCGGCCGACCTCGCCCAGCAGGTCACGGCCGCGATCTCGCGGCAGACGGCGAAGCTGACGCGGCGCAACCTCGTCAAGCGCGTCACGGACGCGAACGGCATCCTGCTGATCGTCGCCCCGTCGATCGATGAGGGTCTCGAGCTGATCAACCGCTTCGCGCCCGAGCACTTCGAGCTGATGGTGCGCGACGCCGCCGATCTGGCGCCTCGCGTCACGTGCGCCGGCGCGGTGTTCATCGGCCCGTGGACGCCAGAGTCCGTCGGCGACTTCGCCGCCGGACCGAGCCACGTCCTGCCCACCGGCGGCGCCGCCCGGATGTTCTCCGGCCTCACGGTCGACGACTTCCGCCGCCGCACCAGCCTCGTCGACTACCGGGAGGAGGATCTGCGCGACGCCCTGCCGGTGATCGAGATGTTCAGCGTCATCGAAGGGCTGGACGGACACTACAAGTCCGCCGCCCTGCGTTTCCAGACCCCCCGGTAGAAAACGAAATTGAGCACACCCGCCGCAACAACCGATCCTGAATCGCTCGAGCTGGGATGGCATCTGTTCATCCTGCTGCTCGCCATCCTCGCGAACGCGTTCTTCGCCGCGTCGGAGATCGCCATCATCTCGCTCAACGACGCGAAGGTCCGGCGCGACGCCGACCAGGGCGACAGGATGTCGCGCGTCCTGCGCAAGTTCATCGACGAGCCCGGCCGTTTCCTCGCGACGATTCAGGTGGGCGTCACGCTGGCTGGCTTTCTCGCCTCGGCCTTCGCGGCGGTCACGTTCGCGCAACCCCTCGCGCGCTGGTTCGCCGCGCGGACGTGGTGCCCGCTGGCGCTCAACACCGTCGAAGGCATCGCGACCATCGCGGTCACGATCGTCCTGGCGTTTCTGACGCTGATCCTCGGCGAGCTCGTGCCCAAGCGCATCGCAATGCAGTACAGCGAGCCGCTGTCGCGGTTCGTCGCGCGGCCCCTGCGCTTCATCGCCTCGGCGACCGCGCCGTTCGTCTCCCTGCTCAACTTCGTCACCAACCGCATCCTGCTGCTCTTCGGCGTGAACCCGACGCAGGGTCAGGAGCGCGTCTCCGAGGAGGAGATCCGGATGATGGTGGACATCGGCGGCGAGAACGGCTCGATCGAACCGCAGGAAAAGGAGATGATCGAGAACGTCTTCGAGTTCAACAACAAGACGGCCGGCGAAATCATGGTGCACCGCCTCGACATCGCGGCCCTGCCCATCGACGTGGACGAGGCGGAGATCCGCCAGACGATCCGGAAGAGCGGCTTCTCGCGGATTCCCGTCTACAGCGGCACGATCGACAACATCATGGGCATTCTCAACACGCGCGACTACCTCATCCGCGCGCTGGAGGAACGCCATCCGAAGCTCGCCGACCTGCTGCGCAAGCCCTTCTTCGTGCCCGAGACGATCCGCGCCGACATCCTCTTCCGGCAGATGCAGAAGAGCAAGCAGGCGATCGCGATCGTCCTCGACGAATTCGGCGGCACCTGCGGCCTCGTCTCGGTCGAAGACCTCCTCGAGGAGATCGTCGGCGAAATCTACGACGAGTACGACGTCAACGTGCTGCCGCCATCGATCGTCAAGCTCTCCGAAACGGACTTCCGGCTCGCCGGCGAAACGGAGATCGACGACGCCGCCGAGGCGCTCGGCGTGGAGATCCCCGAGGGGGACTTCAACACACTGGGCGGCTTCATCCTCGAAAAGCTCGGAAGCATCCCCTCCGCCGGCGCGCACCTCGCGATTCCGGAGCTTCATCTTGAAATGACCGTCGAAACCATGGACGGCAACCGCATCGACAGCGTGCTCGTCCACAAGACCGAACCCATCAAACCCCCTCAGGCCGATGCCGAGGAAGACGACTAGTCCCTGGAGTCCACCATGCGAAACCCAACCCTCCGGCTCTTCCCGGCGATGCTCGCCATCGCGCTCGCGACCTGCACACCCCAGACGTCCCACGCGCTTTTCGGCCGCGAAAAATCCCGCCTGCTCGAGAAGGCCGACGAAACCTACACCGAAGCCCTCGCCGCCGGCGAGGAAGGCCGCATCCTCGACGAGATGACGCACCTCAACGAAGCCAGGGCGCAGTACACGCAACTCTACACGCGATATCCCGACTACCATACTGAGCACATCCAGCAGATGGTCGCCAAATGCAGTCTGCGCATCGCCACGCTCAACACGAAAATCCGCTCCGGCGAAATCGCCATCCCATCGCCGGAGGCGATCGCCGAAGGAGCCGGCAAAGGCTTCGTCGCGACGGACGCCACCGCCGAGCCTGCCCCTGAGCCGAGTCTTCCGCAGCTCGCACCCGCTGAGCCCGCCCCTGAGCCGAGTCTTCCGCAGCTTGCACCCGCCGAGCCCGCCCCTGAGCCGAGTCTTCCGCAGCTCGCACCCGCCGAGTCTGCCCCTGAGTCGAGCCCTCCGCAGCTTGCACCTGCCGAGCCAGCCCCTGAGTCGAGCCCTCCGCGGCTCGTACCCGCCCTCGCCGGCGCCGACGACGCCATGCGCGTGCGCCTCGTGCAGGCCATCGTGGAGAAGGACGGCCCCTCTCAGGCGATGGTCCTGCTCGAAGACCTTCTCGAGGCAGAAGGCGAGAAGACCTCGGAAACGACCCGCGCGCTGTTTGTGAAAGTTCTGGTGGCCTGCCGAAACTTCAAGAGAGCCGCGATCGAAATCGACGCGCTCCGAGAGCGCCACCCGGACTCCCCCGCGACGCTGTCGCTGGCGGCGGCCGTCGCCGCGCAGAAAGGCGACCTCACCGAGGCGGTCTATCAGCTCGACAAGCTCATCGAGCGCTTCCCCGCCTATTCCGACGCCTACGTGAACCTCGCGTACGCCTACTTCATGCTCGATCCCGTCAAGAACCGGGAAATGGCAGCCGTATACTATCGCAGCGCAATCTCCTATGGCGCCAAACGCGATCCGAAGCTGGAGGAGATCCTCGATCTGGACATCGTGCTATGAAGGACATCCGAACCTCGCCGACGCCCGAAGACCGCGCGCGCCTGCTCGCCAAGAAAGCGTTCATCTGCGACATGGACGGCGTGATCTACCACGGCAACAAGTTGCTGCCCGGCGTGATCGAATTCACCGAATGGCTCGAGCGCAAGGGCAAGCAGTACCTCTTCCTCACGAACAGCGGCGAGCGCACGCCCCGCGAACTCAGCGAGAAGCTCCGCCGGCTCGGCATCAACATCCACGAATCCCACTTCTACACAAGCGCGCTCGCCACCGCGCAGTTCCTCGCCTCGCAGAAGCCCAACGGCTCCGCCTACGTGATCGGAAACTCCGGGCTCATCAACGCCCTCTACGAGGCCGGTTACTCGATGAACGACATCGATCCGGACTACGTCATCGTCAGCGAGACGCCCGAGTACAACTTCACCCGCATCTGCCGCGCGATCAAGCTGGTTCGCGGCGGCGCCAAGCTCATCGGGACCAACCCGGACATGACGGGCCCCGTCGAAGGCGGCGACATCGTGCCGGCCACCGGCGCGCTCATCGCGCCGATCGAACTCGCCACCGGAGCCAAGCCGTACTACATCGGCAAGCCCAACCCGCTGATGATGCGCAACGCCAGCGCCAAGCTCGGCGTCCACCCCGACGAGACCGCCATCATCGGCGACCGCATGGACACCGACATGATCGCGGGCATCGAGTCCGACATGACCACCGTGCTCGTGCTCAGCGGCGTCACCTCGCTGGCCGACATCGGCAACTTCGCCTACCGCTCCGACTACGTCTTCGACAACGTGGGAGGACTCCTCGAGGGCGCGTCAGCGTAGTCGCCGCGCCCCGAGGTTCTGAAACCAGGATTTGTGCTCGACGAGTCGAACACAAATCTTCTTCTTTGTCGATCGGCTACGCGAGCGTCTTGACGCCGTAGACGTCGGCCTTGAGCTTGAACGCGGGGTTCTGCCGCTTGGCCTGCTCGGTCCAGCGAACGACCTCGACCGCCTCCTCGATGGAGATCGGATAGGCCGCCTTGTGACGGATGGACATGAAGACCGAATGGTAGATGGCGTTGAGGTTCGCGCCGTTAGAGGGCTCGACCATGATCGTCTTGCGGATCCATTTCGGCGCGACGG
>JAAZAI010000597.1 GCA_012514445.1 Lentisphaerota bacterium | reverse complement strand
GTAGCCGGGTTGGTACTCCGCTGCGGCGCGCCGCGCGCGCCCGCCACGGCTGGTGGGGCGCAATCCCTTGCGCCCACGGCGGCGGCCAAGGGCCTGGCCGCCCTACCCGCTCCGCATGACTTGTTGACCAATCCTTTACGCACGGGCCGGCAATAAGATTGTCGATTGTAGGCGCAGCGTTACAACACAAACCCAGCCGACATGCGCTGCACAAGCATATTCCTATTTCCCTGTCACTTTTCTGACACACATCCCGAAGAGCCCGCACTCGTGGACTCCTGGTTTGGCGGTGATTCCAGGGGTGCGATCTCCGAGCGCACCGCATCTATGCGAATGGAGACGGCGCTGTCAACTTCTTGCTTCGCCCTCTGAAAGCGTGTACAATGGCAGCCAGAAAACCGCCTCTCCGCCCACTCGGAATCCGCAGCATGAACAACGTCCTCATGGCGCTCGGCCTGACGCTCTTCGCCGGCATGGCGACCGGCATCGGCAGTTTGATCGCCTTCACGGCCAAGCGCACAAACCACCGTTTCCTCTCCGTTTCCACGGGCTTCTCCGCCGGCGTGATGCTCTACGTCTCGTTCATCGAGATCTTCCCGAAGGGCCTCGCGGAGATGATCGCCTGCCAGGGCGACCGCCTCGGCTACTTCTACACCACGCTGGGCTTCTTCGGCGGGATGCTGCTCATCGGCCTCATCGACAACCTGGTGCCCTCCGAGGAAAACCCCCACGAGCCGCACAGCGACGCGGAGACGGCGTTGCTCCACGAGCCGAAATCCGCGACCGACAACCCCAAGCTGCTCCGCATGGGGATGTTCACCGCGCTGGCCATCGGCATCCACAACTTCCCCGAAGGTCTCGCGACCTTTCTCGCCGCCATGCGCGACCCCGCGCTGGGCGTGGCGATCGCGATCGCCATCGCATTGCACAACATCCCGGAGGGCATCAGCGTCTCCGTGCCGATCTACTACGCCAGCGGCTCGCGCCGCCGCGCGTTCGTCTATTCGCTGCTCAGCGGCCTGGCCGAGCCCATCGGCGCCCTCGTGGCCTACCTGCTGCTGATCCTCGTCGCGGGACCGGACGCCGCCGTTCCGCCGCTGCTGATGGGCGGCCTGTTCGCGGGCGTCGCCGGCATCATGGTCTACATCAGCGTGGACGAGCTCCTGCCCACCAGCCGCGCCTACGGCAAAGGGCACGACAGTCTGCTGGGGCTCGTCGGCGGCATGCTCGTCATGGCCGCCAGCCTCGTGGCGATGCGCTGAGGCCTCCAGGATGAAAGGTCTCGCCCTACGCCGCGTCGTCGTGTTCTCCGCCCTCGTGGCGGCCGCCCTGCTCTGGGAGTTCCTCCCGGCGCCGACCGCCCGCCAGAAGGTCCTCGCCTCCGGCGGCGCGTTCGAGGTCGCCTCGTGGAACATGCTCTGGTTTCCCTCCGGCTATCCGGAACCCCAGCCGCCCGCCGACGAGGCGCGCCGTCTCGCCACGGCCGCGCGGTTCATCCGGTCGCAGGGGATTCCGGACGTGTTCTTCGCCCAGGAAATCCGCGACAGCGCAACCTGTCTCGACCTCGCCGGGCGTTTGGGCGACGAATCTCCACTCCCCGTCGTCTGCTCGGCGTTCGAAGACTACGGCACCCAGGAAGCCTCGCTCCAGCAGCTCGCGATCTTCTCCCGCTTCCCCGCCGTCGATTCGGGATATGAATCCTGGCGCGCCTCGGACTTCGTCTTTCCGCCCCGGGGCTTCGCCTACGCCGTGCTCGATGTCGGCGGCGTTCTCGTCGGTTGCTTCACAGTCCACCTGAAGAGCAATTACGTCCCCGAAGGAGAAGACCCGGTGCGCCAGAAGACGCTCAACCGCCTCAAGCGCGAGCTCGCCAGCGAGCAGCTCCTTCGCCGCATCGCCCGTCTCGAGGCGGACGGCCACGACGGCCGACCGGTGACGCGGTTCATCGTGGCCGGCGATTTCAACAATTCGATCCACGACGAACGCTTCGCCGGCGAAACGACGATCCGGGCGTTTCTCGACGCCGGATTCCGCAACGCCTTCGAAGGTTTCACGGGCGACGCCTACGCCACGTTGCCCGCCAGCGCGGGCTATCCCCCCGCGACTTTCGACTACATCCTCGTCAAGGGGTTCGACCGCGTCGGCGAACCCGAAACCCTGCCCGACTCAGGCACCTCCGACCACCGGATGATCCGCGTGACGCTGAAGCCCTGATTCGCCCCATCACGGCAGATAGGCGCCGTGCTCGCGCAACGAGGCGCGCAGGGCGTTGGTGTCGACGTCGGCGCGGACATCGCCCGAGGCGGATGCGGCCATGGCCGCCGCCTCGCCAGCCGCCTCGCCCATCGCCAGACACACGGGCATGACGCGCGTGGACCCCTGGACCGGACGATCCGTCGAGATCGACCGCCCCGCCACGAGGACGTTGCGCAGCGATTTCGGCAGCAGGCAGCGGTAAGGCACGCCGTGGCTCTCGCCCCGGCCGTAGCGACAAGAATCGTACTTCCTGCCCGCGGCCTTCTCGGCTGGAGACTGGTGCACGTCGACGTAGTAGTTGTTGCGGCAGATCTCGTCGGGGAACGAAGCTCGCGCGACATAGTCGTCGCGGGTCAGGACGTAGTCGCCGACGATCCGGCGCGTCTCGCGGATGCCGAGCAGCGGCGCCGTCTGCGCCAGGAAGGCGCCGGCGAACGCCTTGGGGAAGAACTCGGCGAGGCCGTCCCGGAACTGCGCCGCCTTCCGCCGCCCCTCGACGAGGGCGGACGAGACGCTGTCGGGATCCGTGTTGTCGACGTTCCAGATGTGGCCGGAATTGAAGCCGACGACGCCGGGGCCGAGCAGGGAGTTGCAGCCGTGGCCGTCGGTGATGAGCGGATACCGGCCGCACTCCGCGAGCTTGATCATCTGCGAATGGAGCATGCCGCTCGTCTGCTCATAGCTGTAGCCGTACGAATTGACGTTGGCAAGCATGAAGCAATGGGTGGCGGCCTGGAGTTCTCCTTCGGGGCCGCCCTTTTCAAATGGGGCGCCGGCCCAGGTCGCGAGATCGGCGTCGCCAGTGCAGTCGATAAACACCTTGGCCTCGAATGCCTCGATTCCGCGCTTGCTCGCCGCGTAGACGACAGAGACGTTCCCGACGCCGTCCTTCGCGACGCCGCAGATGACGGTGTCGAAGCGGACCTTCGCGCCGGCGCCGAGGACGAGGTCGTCGTAGACGCGCTTCAGTCTTTCGGGGTCGATCGGGGTCCAGTTGACCTGTTCGGGATTCAGGTGCGGCATTCCGGCCATCGTCGCGCGGAGCACCTTCTCGGCGATCCCCTGATAGACGAGGCGGATGCCGTCGGAGAAGGGGCACCACGCGGGCACGAGCCCCATCGTGCCCATGCCGCCCAACGCGCCCGTTTTTTCGATGACGAGCACGCGAGCGCCCGCTCGCGCGGCGGCCGCGGCCGCCGCGCAGCCCGCGGGACCTCCGCCGGCGACCACCACGTCCCACCCGCCGTTCAGCGGCACTTCGCCTAGATTCCATGCAATCGTGCGATTCATCTCGATCGTCTCCTCAAACCCTGTGCTGGGTGAGCGCCATGAACTCGGCGCGGGTGGCGGGGTCGTCGTGGAAGCTCCCCAGCACGGAGGAGGTGACCATGACGGAGTTCTGCTTTTCGACGCCGCGCATCATCATGCAGAGATGGCGGCATTCCATCACGACGCCGACGCCCTCGGCGCCGATGGCGTCCGTGACGGCTCGGGCGATTTCGGCGGTGAGCCGCTCCTGGATCTGAAGGCGCGCCGCGAAGCAATCGACGATGCGGGCGATCTTGCTCACGCCGATGACCTTGCCGCGGGAGATGTAGCCGACGTGGCAGCGTCCGTAGAACGGCATCAGATGGTGTTCGCAGAGGCTGTACACCTCGATGTCGCGGACGATCACCATGTTGTCGGAGACGGATTCGAAGATCGCGCCGTTGACCACTTCGACGGGATCATGGCTGTAGCCGCGAGTGAGGAAGGCGAGCGCCTGGGCGACGCGCGCGGGGGTTCTCTTCAGCCCGTCGCGCTCGAGGTCTTCGCCAAGTTCGCCAAGCAGTTCGCCGATCAGTTCTTCAACGCGTTTCTGGTTCATGATGTGAGACACTCCCGGATCTTGTGCGCGAGCGCGGCCCGAGTGAAAGGCTTGTGGACAAGCGTCTGGTTGTTTTCCGCGATGCCGTGCTCGGAGAGGATGTTGCCGGTGTAGCCGGAGATCAGCAGGCAGCGAAGTCCGGGCAGGATCTCGCGGGCGCGTCCCACGAGCACGGGCCCGGTCATCTCCGGCATGATCACATCGGAGATCAGCAGTTGGATCGTCGCGCCCTTCTCGCGAAGAATATCGAGAGCCTTCAGCGGAGAGGACGTGGAAAGGACTTCGTAGCCGATGGACTCCAGCATCCGCCGGGTCGTGGCGAGCACCGTCTCTTCGTCGTCGACGAGCAGGACGTGCTCGCCGCGGCCGCCCTCGACTCTGACTTGGACACGGTTGACGGAACGCGGGGGGGCGTCGGCGTCTTCGGACGCGACCAGTGGGAAATAGAGTTCGAAGGTCGTTCCGGAACCCACGGCGCTGGTGACGACGATGCCGCCATTGCTGGCCTTCATCGTGCCGTAGACCGTTGCGAGTCCAAGGCCGGTCCCCTTGCCCTTGGGCTTCGTCGTGAAGAAAGGTTCGAAGAGTCTGCCCAACTGGTCCGGCGGAATGCCGGAGCCATTGTCCGAAACGGAGACCACGGCGTAGCGGCCCGGGGGCAGGATTCCCGTGGGGGTCACGATTTCCCGTTCGGTCTCTCGGACCAGGGAGCGCAGGGCGATCCGGCCATCGGGACGCACGCCGATCGCGTCGCGGGCGTTGATGCAGAGATTGGTCAGCGTCTGGTCGAACTGGCTCGGATCGACCTTGATGCAGTAGTCGAGGTCTGGCAGGGCGAGTTCGAATGCGACGTTCTCCCCGATGACCCGCTTCAAGAGCGACGCCGTGGCCGAGATGGCCTTGGGGACGCCGATGACCTTGGGTTCGAATTTCGACTTGCGGGCGAAGACGAGAAGCTGCTGCGTGAGTTCGGCCGCGCGCCGCGCGGCGTTGCGCACCGCGAGGATGTCGGGTTGAACCGGATGGGAATCGCCAAGCTGCATCAGGGCCATTTCCGAATAGCCGAGGATCGCCTGCAGCATGTTGTTGAAATCGTGGGCGATGCCGCCGGCGAGCAGGCCAACGGATTCCATCTTGGACATCTGCGCGACCTGGCCGCGCAGCTTCTCGCGCTCGTCGGCGTCTTGAAGCTCCTGCGTGACGTCCCGCCGGATGACGAGAAAGCTGACGATCGCGCCGGCGGCGTCGCGGATCGGCGACACCGCGACGCGCTCCTGGAACGGCGTGCCGTCCATGCGGACGCTCTCCATCTGGGTCTCCCAGACATGGCCCTTGAGCAGCGCCTTCCACATCGCATGGTACCGCTCGGAGTCGGCGGGCGGCAGCGCAAAGAGCGGCATCGTGCTCCCGAGGGTCTCGGCGGCCGAGCAGCCCGTCAGGACCGCGGAGCTCGCGTTCACGTATTCGACGACGCCGTCGGGGTCGGTGATGAGAACGGCCTCGCGGGACTGGTCCATCGCCATCGCGAAACGCGCCCGGGCCTCCTCGGCCCGCCGACGCTCCGTGATGTCGAAGACGAAGCCCTCCACGGCCTGGCACGCGCCGGACTCGCCTTGAACCGCCGCGCTCGTATCGAGAACCCAGCGGCGCGTGCCGTCCTTGTGCACGATGGCGTATGCAAGATGGCGGGTTCCGCCGGAGGCCACGAGCTGCTGCCAGGCGTCCCACAGCGGTTTGACGGCCGCGGGATCGACCACGCTCTCGTAGCTGACGCCGCCCGACAGGAACTCGTCGGCCGCATGGCCGCAGAGATCGAAGGCGCCCTCGGACATGAATTCGAGCTTCCAGCCGCCTTCCACGGCATACCGGTACACCATGCCGGGCATGTTCGTGATGAGCGAGGCGTACTGGCGCCGGCTTTCCCGAAGCGAACGCTCGGCTTCGACGCGTTCGAAGGACTCTCCGATCTGCGCGCCGAGCGCCTCGATCATCGGGATGACGTCCTCCGGGAATGCGCCCGCCGTCCGGCAGTCCATTTTGAGCATGCCGATGACCGTGCCGTCCACGCGGATCGGGGCGAGCACCATGGAGGCGAGAGCGGAATGATAGCAGGCGCGGACGCTGGGGTCGCGAACCGTCTCGGCGAGATCGTCCGTGAAGTCGTTGATCCAGGCCGTCCCGTACGACGTCCGCTGCCAACCTTTCGGAGCCAAACCCGAGAGCACGAGCCCGCAGAAGCAACGCAAGTTGCAGCGACCGCCCTCGCCGGCGGACTCCGATTCGAGGGAAATCGCGTTTTCCGTCGCGAGGAACGCCGCGTCATAGCCTGTCGAGGCGACAAAGGGAAAGCCCCGGCCCCGGTTCATGCGGACGCCCACGGCGTCGACGCCGGTCTCCCGCTTGACGAGCTGGGCCAGACGACCGAGCAGCGAATCGAAGTCCTCCGGTTCGGCGAGGAGCTGCATCGCGGCCATGGGGAGATGCTCGTATTTCTCGCGCATCTTCTTGAACGAGACGTCTCGCAAGATCCCTCCGACCATGCCGCGTCCGCTCGCCTGATCCCGGAAATGGCGGAACGTGATTTCGACGTCCAGGCTCTTGCCGGCGGGGCCGACGAGCACCGCGTCAACCGGCCGGACCGGCGCCTCGTCGGCGCGCTCCCCCGAAGCGCCGTCCCCGATCACGCCGCGAAGCTCGGCCAGAACGGCTTCTTCATCCTGGAAGACGCCCACGTCGGGCAACGTCCGCCCGACCAGATCCGCCGGATGCAGGCCGAGACCGATTCGGGCGATCGCCGGACTCACATACGCGAAGCGAAGCGTCTGCGCATCCACCTCCAAGAGGACGTCGCCCATGTCCTCCACAAGCGATCGATACTTGCGCTCGCGCATCATCAACGCCACCTCCGCCTCGTGCGCCTCGGTGACGTCGGTGCTCGTCACGTCCCAGAAGGCGTCGCCCGCGACGCGATCGCGTCCGGAATGGAAGGTGCTGGCGAACCAGCGAACCTGGCCGTCTTTGCAAAGGAAGGCGTGGCGCTTCGCCCAGGTGACGCCCGGAGGCGGCAGCACCTTGTCCATGACGGTCGCGCCGGGGCCGGACGCGGGCAGCAGCGCCTGGAAGGACAACGCGCCCGCCTCGGCGGGCGAGTATCCGAGAATGTCCAGAATCGACTCGCTGATCTCCGAGACCACGCCTACGGCGGTGACGCGCATGGCGATCGTCCGGCTGTTCCTGGCCATCCGCTCGTACATCGCCACCGCCTCGGTCAGCGAAGCCGTTCGCTCCTCGACGAGGGTCAGCAGGGAATCCTGACGCCGCCCGATCGAGTGGACGATCAGGGACAGCAGCACCGTGACGACCATGCCCATGCCGAACACCACCCGCGGGGCGCTCGAGCGGTAGCTCGCAAAAAAGGCCTCGTCGGGATGCATCCAGAGATAGTACAG
>JAAZAI010000596.1 GCA_012514445.1 Lentisphaerota bacterium | reverse complement strand
GGCCTTGCGGCCGATCCAGCGGGCCTGCCAGTCGCCCGTCTCGAGCAGCCCCATTTCGAAGGATGCGGTTTCGCTCCAATCCGAGAGATGGTTCCCGGCATCCCAGACACGTACCCGCCAGAAGACGCGTCGGCGCGACGTCAACGCCGCACCGCCCCAGGGGATGCCGGTGCCGTCGCCGCCGACTACCCGCCCGGTGTCCCAAAGATCCGGTGCCGCCGCAAGCAGTTCCGGACGGCTGGCGGCAACAACCTGGAAGGCAGTCTGCCGGGCGCCCCTGCGCGCGTCGTCCATTTTCCAAGATAGACGCGGCAGGGCTTCGCCCAGGCCGATCGGCTCGCGCAGGTACTCGGTTTTCGGTGCGACGATCCGCTGCATGTCTTGCCTAGGGCTTGCGTTCGATGCGGCGAGACGTCCTGGGCATCGGGAATCCCATGAGGACCTCTACTTCAATTCGATCCGGAACAAATTGGCGCCGTAGTCGAGCTTGAAGTCCTTGACCGGCACTTCCTTTTCAGTGATGAGGTTCACGATGCGCTTGACGGGACGGTCCGTCTCGAGCTTGAGCTCGGACATCTCCCAGCGGTCCTGGGGCAGCGCGCAGAGCGCGTAGCCGCCCTTGACTTTCGCGCAGCGGATGTCCCAGCCCAGCAGCGCGTCGGGATCCGTTCCCGCGCCGACGAGGCGAACTGGATCGACGATGCCGGTCTCCCGCATCGCGCGGTCGATCACGCGGCGGTAGACCGCCTGGCGTTTGTTGTTGTCCGGTTTCGCCTCGGGATCGGGCCCGTCGAGCTGGTCGATGCAGATCACGCGGCCCTTGCCGAGAGCGATCGCGCGGACGCCCTCGCCATACGGTTCGCCGCCCTCGGCCGGGATCAGCTCGCTCGTGTCGCGGGGGTCGCCGTATTCGTTCGCCGCGAAGCTCTGCGGCAGCACGACGACCGTGCCACCGTCGCGCGCGTACTTCAGCACGGCCGCGTAGGTCGCGTCCTTCACGAAGCTCGCCTCGGCGGCGACGAGGACCGTGTGGTCCTTGAGAACGCCCTTGGCGATCGTCTTCTCTGTGGCGTAGAACGGCTGGACGCCCAGCGAGTACTGAGCGGGGGCGATCTGGTAGCGGAGGTTGTCCACAAGACCCCAGCTCCGGCCGGCGACAACATCCTGGAAGAGCGTGGCAACCCGCGCGCGCTTGGTCGCGAGCGCATGCATGTACGGATCGTACAGACGGCGGATGTCCAGCGCCGGAATCGTCAGGGCGTGCATGGACTCGGCGCTCCCCACCGTCTTCGAGAAGCGGTGGTTCGCATGCCAGCACCACCAGTTGCCGTCGGCGAGGCCGTGCAGCGCCAGGCGCCAGGGGACGAGGGAGACGAGGAAGTAGTCCTTGTACCAGATGTGGATCTCGGTGTTGGACAGCGGCTTGTCCGGGTAGAGCGAGCGGCAGAGGTCGAGGAAGATCAGGTCGCGCGGGCCGGAATTGCCGTCGTGTCCGCAGATGTCGTTGATCGCCTGGAGCTTCTCGATGTCGAAGAACGCGGCCGAGATGCACATGTACTTCGTGTGCGTCGGGCGCGTGGGATCGACGCCCTTGGCTGTCTGGTGCAGGAAGCCGAAGAAGTCCGCGAGCAGGTCGTTGAGGAACGCCTGGTAGTCAACCCAGGGCGCGGCGTTTCCGCCATCGAGCCCGCGGGCGATCTGGACGTCCTCGAAGGTTTTGTAATCGCTCTTCCAGCGCGCATTGAGCGCCGCGACATCCTTGTACTTCGGCTTGAGGAATTTGATGAAGTCCTGGCGAGTCATCTCCGAAAAGTTGACGTAGTCCGGCTCGTTCCAGAGCCAGTAGCTGCGCACGCCGGGGAACTGCTTGAAGAAGTCGATGTCCTTCGTGATGCGCTTTTTGATCTCGTCTCGCACGATCGGATGCTGGATGAGGATCGCGAGGAAGTTGTTGCGGTCGACGTTGGCGACTTCGGGATGCACCTTCTTCAGTTCGTCGAACTGGGAATTGCCGATGGAGGCGTTGACGAGCATGCCGTTGGTGCGGAAGTTCTCGAGATAGGCGGCGATGGCGGGATGCTCCTTCTCGTTGTGGACGGGCAGCTCGGGGCCGACGGAGTTGAATCCGAGCTTCCAGGCGTAGTGCTGGTCGTTCTTCATCCACCAGAAGACGCAGGGGCCCCAGAGGAACACCGG
>JAAZAI010000595.1 GCA_012514445.1 Lentisphaerota bacterium | reverse complement strand
GCCTCGACCGACCTTCAGACGTGGCCCGACTGGTCGTCCTCGATCCTCTCCGAAATCTCAACACCGCTCACCGCCGAATCGGAATGGACGACGGTCGTGCTTCAACCTGCTGCGTCCGACGACACCCGATTCTTCCGAGTCAAGGCCTCGTGGTGATACTATGCCGATTCCGCAAGACATCTGAAGGGAGCCCATCCATGAACCGAACTCCAAAACTTCCATCCGCAACTTGCGCCGCCACCTTCCTCCTTCTCGCGCAATGCGCATTGCTTCGCGCCGCCGACTCCGCCACACCGACCAACGCCCCGCCCGCCGTCGCGGTCGCGAACGCCGAGGCGGAGCAAGTTGCGCGAGATGCGACCGCATTTGGCCGCCTGACGCTTGGCGCCAGCTTCGGCGACGAACTGGACGTCTACGGCGCGGAGGCCATGCTCCCGCTCGTCGAATCCGAGCGCGCCGCGCTCCTGCTCAACCCGCGCGGGCTCCTGCTGGAGGACGACGAACAGGAGATCGGCCTCGGCCTGGTGCTGCGCCGCCTGTCTTCGGAGAAAACCTGCATCCTCGGCTTCAACGCCTTCTACGATGCACGCCTCGCCGATTCCGATAACACGCTGGAGCAGGTCGGGGCAGGTCTTGAACTGCTGTCCCGTTGGGTCGATGCCCGCGTCAACTACGCATGGCCGATCTCCGGCGAGAAGTCGCTCGGGCCCGGCGTCTGCCCCTTCAACGGCTCGCCGATCCCCTGTAGCGGGATCGAAGAGGCGATGGAAGGCTTCGACGCCGAACTGGGCGTCTGGCTGCCCTACCTCGACCGCCATCTCCCCACGGGCGTCTTCGCGGGATATTATCGGTTCGAGTCCGATGTGACGGACGACGACGTGGACGGCATGAAGGTGCGCGTGGAAATGCGACCGTGCGCCAACGTCACGCTCGATGCCGAATGGTTCGAGGATTCGGGCTATCGCGATTCCGAGACCGTCGTCGGCGTGCGCGTCCACGTGCCGCTCGACTTCTGGAACGGGTTGAAGTTTGAACGTGACGGCGGACGCCTGCCCAGTTTCCCGACCCGCATCACGGAGCCGGTACAGCGTGACTTCCGCGTCCGCAAGCTCATCACGCGCCCCGCCGCGCCAGCGGCGGCGGCCCCCGCCGCCAGACCGGTCAAGCGCCCGATCCGACCCAAGCCCGAACCCGTCTGCCGCACGTATTCTGCGCTGGACGAGAACGGCGACGTCATCTTCGTCACCGTCTGCGAATAGTCGGGTCCTCGGAGGAGATGAGAAACATGGCGAAGCTCAGAATCGGAAGCTGCGGATTTGGCTAGCGGCTAGCACCCGACGAGGGGTTCGCAGACGTCGACTGGGTCCGCAGCGTCAAGGAGGTCTGTTCTGCCGAACCCTCGCGCACGCGAACGGCGAGAGGGCCGCGCGCGGGGGTCACGGGCTTGAAGAAGACCGCGCGCCGCACGCCGGGGGCGAGGGTGGCGGCGTCCAGCACCATCGTTCCGTCGAGCAGTTCGACCGTGATGGTGGCTGAACCCGATACGTTCTCCAGGACGCACCGCGGCAGGACCGGACGTCCTCCGGCCTCTGCGGGCTCGACCGGCGCTCCGCGCCCGAAGGCCGCCGCCCGCCGCATCGTCTCGTCGAGCCCGATGGGGCCGTAGCTGAGCCGGCATTCCGAAAACTGTTCGACGATTGCATCGGGGATCCGCTCCGCCATGATCGCGTTGAGGTGGCTCGTTTTGAAGCGCAGGAACATCAACGAGACGATTTCCGAGAAGCCATCGCCGAACGGGAGGACGACCTTGCCGGCCTCCTTGCGGTGCCAGGAGAACAAGGAAAATCGCAGAAAGGAATCGTGGCCGATCACCAACAAGCGCGGATCGCCCGGCTGGTGGATCGCCACACTGGCCTGGGGATGGCGGGAGCCTCCGGCAAGACGCACCAGCGGATGCGGGATCTGACGGGCTCCCGGCACGACGACCCGCAGCCGCCGGTGGTCTTCGTAGCAGCCGGGCGCCTCGCCCGCCAGCACGTCCGCAGGCGGTTCGTCGTAGAAGGGAACGGACCCGATGCCGGGAAACCATGTCGCCAGCTTCTCGACCATCGCCTGGAAGAGGATCGAAGCGCCATAGGCGTTGACGTGGTGGTCCTCTTCGTAGAACACGTCGCGTTTAGCGGCGGCGGCGAGCAGCGCGTCGTGCGTGAAGAGCACGTTTGCACGCGCCGGAGAATTGGCGAGACGGCGCTCGAGCTGTTCGCGGACGCACAAGCCGCGGCGGGCGCGCAGCGCCGGCAGGATCTTTTCCGGCTGGATCTGCGGCTTGGTGGAGGCGATCACCTGGAGATACCGCGTGCCGTGCGCTTCGGCCCAGGCCTTGCGTCCTTCGATGAGTTCGGCCCAGGCGTCCAGTTCCTCTGGCGTCAGCTCGAAGGCGCCCAGATAGTCGTCGAGTTCGGGCCAGGAGCCGCCGCGGCGGAAGACCCAGGCGCCCTCGCCGGGAACTTGATGGAGAACGGCGGTCTTGAGCCCTTTGAAATGGAAGTCGCGGTAGCGCTGGATAAGCCAGGCGCGCCACGGCAGGGAGTCGTTGTACCATGCCTCGACGGCGCCGCCCCATTGCTTGACGGGCGTTGCGCGCAGATCGGGCTTCTCCGCCAGCCCGCGGTTCTCCACGATTCGGATGCCGCGCCAGTCCGGCCACCCGGCCAGCTTCCACGAGACGCGCATGAGCGGGCTCGCGCACAGCGCCGCCATCCAAAACGCGACGAACGCGATGGCGATGGCGAGGCGGGCTCGGGATGTTTGCGGAAGGTTCACGGAGCGTTTCCTAGAATCTGAAATAAAGGAACGGGTTGTAGGATCCGCCCGCGACGAAGAGCAGCGACAGCAGGCCCAGCGCCGTGAGCAGCGCGCATTCGCCCGCGTAGACGGTCAGGCGCAGGGCGGCGCCGCTCCTCTGCGCCTGCGCCAGACGCCGACCCAGCGCGGCGCGCAGCCACGGCACGACCGGATACGCCAGCGCGACGCCCGCGACGATCGCGACGATCTGCTTGGGGTTGAAGTCGAGCCAGATCGCGCGAGCCTCCCGCGAGACGTCTGCAAGACCCGAGAGCGAACGGAGCATCAGCCCTGCGTCCGCGAGCGTCTCGGAACGGAAGAGCACCCAGCCGAAGAGCGCCACGGCCAGCGCGTAGGCGTTGGCGACGACCTGGCGCAGCGCCGTTCCGGCAAACGTCCTCGACTCCTTCCGGGGCGCCCCGCCCGCGCCGCGGAGCGCGGCCAGACGCTCGAGCGTGAGAAACAGGCCGTGCCAGATGCCCCAGAGCAGGAACATCGCGCTAGCGCCGTGCCAGAGGCCGCAGAGGGCGAAGACGACGAGGGAGTTCAGGCAGGTTCGCGCCAGGCCGCGGCGGTTGCCGCCCAGCGGGATGTACACGTAGTCGCGGAACCACGTGGAAAGCGAGACATGCCAGCGGCGCCAGAAATCGCGCGCGCTCGTGGCGCAATACGGATGCAGGAAGTTCTCCTTGAATTCGAATCCCAGCATCCGCCCCATGCCGATCGCCATGTCCGAATAGCCGCTGAAGTCGTAGTAGATCTGCAGCGCGTAGCAGACGAGGCCGATCCACGCCATCGACGCGGCGACGCCGTGTCCGCCCGCGATCACGCCCCACACCGCATCGGCCATCAGCGCGACCGTGTTGGCGAGCAGCACCTTCTTCGCAAGCCCGCCGAGAAACCGCCGAAAGCCAGAGGCCACGCCCTCGAGCGTGACGCGCCGCTGGAGCAGGCGCTCCGCCACGTCCACGTACCGCACGATCGGCCCGGCCACGAGCTGCGGAAACATCGTCACGTAGCAGGCGAAATCGACAACGCTCGCCGAAGGCTTCGTCTCGCGCCGATAGACGTCCACGACGTAGCTCATCGCCTGGAAGGTGTAGAAGCTGATCCCCAGCGGCAGCGCGACCTCCGGCACGGGAATGTCGACTCCGGGCAGCAGATTCGCGCTGCGCGCGATGAACCCCGCGTACTTGAACCAGCCGAGGAAGAGCAGATTGCCGGCGACGGCCGCGGCGAGCCAGCCCTGACGCCAGCGCGGCGATTCGCGGCGAGCGAGAATTCGGGCGCAGCCGGCGTTGAAGAGCACGCTCGCGACGAGCCACGCCACGCCCAGCCCCTCTCCCCAGAAATAGAAGAGAAAGCTGGCGAGCAGGATCAGCGCGTTGACGGGCCTCCACGCCATTTCACTGCCGCTCCGGCGCGCCCCGGCGTGGCAGAGTCCGCCCAGCGCCCAGCATCCCAGCAGGACGAGCGGCAGGAAGAGCGTCAGGAAGATGGCGGTGCTGAAGACCACGCGGAATGCTCCTTACGCGCGGCGCGCCGTGAAGATGAGGGTCGAGGGGATGGCGTCGAGCTGCCCGCCGTGGTCCGCCCAGTCCCGGCTCGTGTACGGCGCGCCGGTCGCGGCGGCGGGCTCCTCGAGCGCGGCCACCTGGAGACCGGCAGCCTTCAGCCAGCGGAACCAGGACGACACCGGATAGGCGCGCGAGACGACATGCAGGCCGTTCTCGTCGCGGATGTCGTCGGGCGGCTCGAAATAGCTGGGGAGGAAGAGGCCGTCGACGGTCTTCGGGCGCCGGCCGCGCGCCGTCTCGATTTCAAAGGTGGTCCATTCGCCGTTGAAAAGCGGATGCACGGTGGAGATCATCAGCGTGCCCCCGCGCTTCACCCGCGCGGCCATCGCGGCCACGACGGCGGCGGGGTCCTCGACGAATTCGAGCGCGTGGGAGCTGTGCACCAAATCGAAGCGCTCGCGGGCCTTGAGGTGGCGCTCGAAGTCCTCGAAACCCGCCTGCGCCAGCCGGATGTCGGCGCCGTGCGACGCGCAGAGCTTCTCGGCATGTTCGATCTGCGCCGCGGAGATGTCCATGGCCGTGCAGGCGACGCCGCGCTTCGCGAGCCAGATGCTGTTCTGCGCCGCGCCGCAGCCGAGCTCGAGCGCGGTCATGCCGGCGCGGAACGCCGGGAGCAGACGCAGCGTGGACTCGCCGGGGATCTGAGGCCCGTAGTGGAAGTCCTCGCAACTGATGCTCGTGAAGGACTGGTAGTGGCGCGACACCGCGTCCCAGTAGCCCCCCTGCCGATTGATGTCGATCCGCTCGCGCATCGCGCAATTCCCTTTCCAGATTAGCTCTTGAAGACGAACTTCTTCCGAGCCACGTAGTTGATCAGAACCGAGGCGACGATCTTGGCGATGTACGAGACGGAAGTCTGCATGCCCGCCATGCGCACCAGCACGTCCGCGATCAGAATCCCCGCGCCGGAGCTGACGCCCGAGGCCGCGAAGAACAGCCCGAACTCCTTCAGGCGACTGTGCCGTCCCGGCTGGAAGACCCACAGCGCGTTGACGATGTAGCAGAAGGTGTTCGAGAAGATGAAGGCGATGAGGTTGTCATAGAGCTGCCGGTTCGCGCGAAGCCCCTGGTCGATGTCCACCACCGGCACGGCCACGCCGAACGCGCCGAACAGCCGCACGAAGAGATCCGTCTCCGTGAGCGCGGGGAAGATGAACCAGGCGGCGAGGAAGAAGGCGGCCATGTCCACGCCCGTGGCCATGCCTCCCACGAGGCCGTACTTGAAGAACTGCACGAACGGATGCGCGGCCGAGCCGCCGCCGCGGAACTGCCGCCAAAGCTCCCGGATCGTGCCGGGGAACGGAATCTTCTCGATCGCTTCGTCCTTCATGGATTCTCGCTTTCTGCTTGGACGGCGTGCAAGGCGGACGCGGGCGCCGGAACGGCTCCGTTTCGCCAGTCGTGCCGGTTCACGAAATAGACGGCGCCGATGATGCAGAAGAAGGCCCAGAGGTAGTCCCACCGCCATTTCTCGCCCAGATAGAGGATCGCGAAGGGGACGAAGACGCAGAGCGTCACCACCTCCTGCACCACCTTGAGCTGCGCCACGGTGAAGCCGGCGGAGAACATGCCGATGCGGTTCGCCGGCACCATGATGCAGTATTCGAAGAATGCGATCAGCCAGCTCGTGAGGATGATCAGCGGCAACGCCTTGCCGCCCGTGCTCCCGTGCCGGAGGTGCCAGTACCAGGCGGTCGTCATGAAGACGTTGCCGCAAACCATCATGAAGAGCGTCAGTGCCGTTTTCATTCTTGCCAGTAGTCGATCTCGGGAAGCGTCTCGTTCGCCAGGCCGCGCCAGGCGGTTTCGATCGGCGCGCCTTCGGCGACGCACCGGGCGGCGGCGACGCCGGCCGCCTCGCCCATCTGGTTGCAGTTGACCATCACGCGGCACGCGCCGTACGCGCCGCGGTCGCAATCGAGCATCCGTCCCGCGCACAGCACGTTGTCCGCGCCGCGCGGCACGAGGCAGCGATACGGGATCTGGTAGAATGTGGGCGACTCGCCCGCCTCCGGGCGCCACCGCCCGCGCTCCCACGCGATCGCCCCGGTGGCGCGATCCACGCGCATGATCTCCTGCTTCCCGTCGAGATAGCGGAAGGTGATGCCCTCGTCGTGGTGGATGTCCACGCGATAGCTGCCGTAGGCCGCGGCGTCGTCGAAGGCCTGGCCCGACAGGACCTCGGCCTCGGTGAGCGAATGGAGGCAGCGCGCATGGCGGGATTCGCGCAGGCCCATCGAGGAGGCCAGCGCCGCGATGCGGATCTCGGCGTCCTCGGTGAAGAACTCGCGGTTCGCCGCGCGCACGAGGGACGTGATCTGCCGTCGGCCCTCCACCTCGCCGGCGGTGAGGTCGTCCGCGTCGACCGGGTTGCAGTTCTGGACGCGCGTGACGGCCGCGAACAGCAGTTCCGGCGCCCCGATCACGGGGGCCGTCCAACCGAACACGTGCTTGAGGCCCGCGCCGCGGCAGGGGCGCATCATCTCGGAGATGGAGAAGTCGGGATGCGCCGCCCGCACGGCCGGCACGCCGGAGATCATGGCGCACGTCGTGTGCGGCTGGAGCTGCGCCGCCGGCAGGCTCCACGTCTCGAAGCCCGCCCGGTCGAGAAAGTCCGCGTCGCCCGTGGCGTCGATGAAAAACGACGCCTCGATCGCCCGGCGGCCCGACTTGTCCTCGATCACCGCGTGCGTCGGGTGGCGGGGTGCGGACTCCGCCACGCCGACGAAGCGCGCGTGGAGGAAGGGGCGGATGGCGGGATGCCAGGCGACGAGCTCGTCGAGGGCGACGGTCAGCGACGCCGTGTTCAAGTAGGCGTACACGGAGGCGTTGGACGGCTCCTTCACGATCGCCTCGCCGTGGGCAACCAGGTGCTCGAGCACCTGGTGGGTGAGGCCGCGGATGATCTCGCGCCGGCCTTCCGCGTCGAAACGCGAATGCCAGACCGGAACGAGGCCCGCCGAGGCGGTGCCGCCGAAGAAGCCGTTGTTCTCGACAATCGCCACGCGCATGCCGGCTTCGGCCGCGCGGACCGCGGCGAAGACGCCGGTGCAGCTCCCGCCGATCACGCAGACGTCGACCTTCTCCGCCACGGGAATGCGTCGCGGCGCCTCGTGGATGAATTCGCCTGTGTTCCTCATGGAATTCCGCCCTCCTTACTGGCGGAAGAAGACGAACGCCCCCGCGGGGATCGTCTTCTCGTTGATCTGGTCGCCGGACGTCAGCTTGCCGTCGGCCGTGAGATAGTAGGTGTCCGGCCGGTTCCAGCGGACGCTGCAGATTTCGAAGACGGGGCGTTTGGGCGAGACGGGCCCGCCGACGGAATAGCCGACGAGCATCTTCGTTCCGGCCGGAAGCGCGGCGGCTTGCGCGGCGCTGAGCGTCGAACCCGTCTTGTAGCCGATGCCGGACGCGGGCAGGAAGTAGAAGGTCGACGCGGCCGTGATGTCGTCGCCGGCGAGTTCGGCGGCCGTGCCGTCGGTGCCGATCACCATGAGCCCCTCCACCGGATTTTCATTCGTGTCGGCCGAGACCTCGACCTTCGTGCCGGCGGGCATCGTCTTCCAGTTGCGGATCTCGGAGCCCGCCTTCTTGGTGCCGTCGGGAAACGTGTAGACGGTGCCGGGGGACTTGTAGAGGTCGCGCGCGATGTCCCACGCCGATCGGCCGGGGCCGATCACGTTCGAGGAGAACTGCGACGAAGCCGCCTGGACGACCTTGACCTCGGCTTCGCGCACGGGCCCCTGCTTGTAGAGGATCTTGGCCAGCTCGGAATCCGCGTTGACGAGGCGGCCGGCCTTCACGTCGGGATCGTACGCGGGCTTGCGGTAGAGCCCCAGCTTGGCGCGGGTAGTGGGCAGCGCGAGGAGCATGCCGCAGCGCTTGCGGCCGCGGTGGCGCTTGCGCTGCCAGCGGTTCGGGTTGCCGTACGCGACCATCGAGTGCGTCAGCACGTTTTCATCCGGAATCTTGTAGACGCCCTTGAGCTCCTGAAGCAGGGACTTGAGGGATGAATACTGCGCCGTGGTGAGCTCGCGGTTGTGATAGCCGACGATTTCGATGCCGACGGTGCAGGTATCCAGCCCCGTGCGACCGTTCCACATGCTCACCCCCGCATGATAGGCCACGCGGTGGCGGTCGATGATGGCGTAGATCTTGCCGTCGAGGTCCACGACATAGTGGCACTCGCCGTTGGCGCTGAGCTTCGCGAGCGAACCGCGCGCACCGCCCTCGGTCGTGTGCAGGATGACGTAGAGCGTGCTGCGCCGCGTCGGCCGCTGGGCGTTGCGCGGACTGCGGTGGTTCGCGTGGATCTGCACGTGCCGGGCCGAGATCTGCGTCTTGCGCGTCGGCGCCTTGGGCGTCCGCCGGGCGGGCGCGGCTTCGGCGCCAAGCAGAACCGCGGCGCAGACGAGGGCGCGCAGACAGGCGGGAAGGCGGGTTTTCGCGTGGAGGGCGCTCATCACGGTCCGTGGGGTCGTGCAGTCGAAGTCCTGCGGGGAAGACGTCACACCGCGAAAAGCGAGCGGGAGGTCATCTCGGCGGGCACGGGCAGGCCCATCATCTCGAGCACCGACGGCGCGATGTCCGAGAGGATCCCCTGCTCCACGAGCTTGACGCCAGCGGCGTCGCGGGCGACATAGATGCACTCGACGGGGTTGAGCGAATGGCTGGTCTTGACCATGCCGGTCGCGTAGTCGAGCATCTGGTCGGCGTTGCCATGGTCGGCCGTGATGAGAATCTTCGCGTCGAGCCGCAGCAGGCGTTCGACGATGCGGCCGACGCATTCGTCGACCACTTCGACAGCCTTCGTGGCGGCCGCCATGTCGCCCGTGTGGCCGACCATGTCGCAGTTGGCGTAGTTGACGACGATCAGCGCGTAGGGATTCGCCTCGAGCCGCTTGAGCAGCTCGTCCGTCACCGTGTAGGCGTCCATCTCGGGATGGCTCGCGAAGGTGGCGGGGTCGAAGCGGCTGGGGATGTTGACGTCGTCCTCGCCCGGATACGGCGTCGTGGACTTGCCGTTGAAGAAGCTGGTGACGTGGCGGAACTTCTGCGTCTCGGCGATGCGGAGCTGGCGCAGACCGGCGGCGCCGACGACTTCGCCCAGTAGCTTGTCCATGCCGCCGTCGCCGCCCATGGCTCCGAGCAGGTAGTCCTCGAACTGGTCCCAATAGCGTGTGAAGCCGAGGAAGGCGACCTTGGGGCGCGCGGCGCGTTCGCCCTCGTAGTCGTCGCAGACGAAAGCTTGGGTGAGCTGGATCGCGCGGTCTTGGCGGTAGTTGGTGTGCATGACGACGTCGCCGTCGCGCATGCCGTCGTAGCCGCCGATGGCGTAGGGCAGGACGTACTCGTCGGTCATCTCGACGCCGTCGGGCGTCTTGTCGGCGGCGTAGCAGGCCTCGACGGCCTCGACGGCGCTGGCGGCCTTGCGACCCGTACCGCGCACGAGCGTGTCGTACGCCTGGCTCGTCAGCACATAGTTGCGGGAGCGGTCCATGGCGTAGTAGCGGCCCATGATGGTGCCGATGCGGCAGCCGCCGACTTCGGCCATGACCCTGTCCAGCTTGGCCAGGAATTCCAGGCAGCTTCGGGGCGGGGTGTCCCGTCCGTCCAGAAAGGGATGGATGATGATTTCGCCGGACGGGCATTCGGCCCGGGCCCGGCGCATGATTTTGAAAAGGTGTT
>JAAZAI010000594.1 GCA_012514445.1 Lentisphaerota bacterium | reverse complement strand
GGTTGGGCGCAGCCGTCCCGACAAACCGCACCACCGTAATCTGGCGTTTTCTTTCAGATTCAGACTTCCTGTTATGTTGAGCACCACATAACAGGAAGTCTGAATCGATCATCGTCGTTGCGCAAAATCGGGCGGCGCGCGTTCGCGTTTCAAGATGCCCGCGAGACGAAGCCATGCTATAATGCATCATCATCGCGCGAACGTCCTTCTTCTCCGCAACCCGGGAGACACTTCCACCATGCTGATTGGCTTCCTGCTCCTCGTCATCGCCGGTTGTTCGTCGGCGCTCGCCGGCTTCGGACGCACCCGCGCCACGCGAGGTCGCGGCGTCGTCGCGTACGGCTTGCCCGCCGTGCCCTGGCTGGCCGCCCTGGCGATGCTCGCCAGCGCCTCGGCGCAGACGGCGCCGCAGGGCGAGATCGTCGTGATGGACGAGGTCTTCCGCGAGGGCGCCATTTCCGCCGGCTCCTTCTCGCCGCGCATCCCTGCTGGCTGGCGCGAATGGCGCCTCGACGGCGCGCCGCAGGGCCCGGTGGGCGGTCTGTCGAAGGAACACGCCTACGCCAGCCCGAAGTTCCATTCGCTGTCCATCCCCGTGCCGGATCGCGGGGCCTGGGGCTGGGAAAGCGCCCAGGCTCCGCTACGCGGGCGCTCGCGCCCGCCGCGGATTAACTTCGTTCTGCGCCCCTCCGCCGACTTTTCCGGCGGCGCGCCCGTCGCCATCCTGTTGTTCGTCGACGCGCAGGGCGCACCCATGCCCGCCGCCACGCAAGTGGCGATCGACCTGCCGCCGGGCGATGCCGCCTCGTGGACCGAACGCGTGGTCGCGCTCGATCCCGCTCGGATTCCCGAGGGCGCGGGGACCTTCATGATGCGGCTGGGCGTGCGGCGCACGGACGGCCCGGCGTCCGGGGCGGTCTTCTTCGGACTCGTCCGCGCGATGCTACCCAATGCCGACGGCACGGGTGCGCGGGTGCGCGGTGCGCAGCCCTTCAACTGGTTCGCGTTCGGCGACCCCGTCGTCTTCAAGCCCCAGGGGGAACTGCCGGAGGGCACCACGACGGTCAAGGGGCGCGTCCTCGATTCCGAAGGTCGGGAAGTCGGCGTCAAGACCGTCGACGCCGCGACGTTCGCAAGCGGCGGCTGGAACTTCATCCCGAAGGCCCCGGGCCACTACTCCGTTGTCTTCACCGCGCGTACGCCGGCGGGCGACGTCGTGCTCGCGGACGAATACCACGACCGCGCGCAGAACAACCAGATCGCCTTGTTCCAGCCCGAAGGGCATGCCTTCGCCGTCGTCCGTCCTCGCGACGCCGATCGGCCGCCGGCGACGGCGCTGGGCTACCACATCACCTGCTCGAACGGCCGGATCCGCTCCATGGGCGATACCGAGGTCCGAATCGCGAAGCTCGCTGGCGCCAGCTTCGCGCGCTTCCACGTCACCTGGCCTGAGCTGGAGCCGGCCAAAGGCCAGTTCCGGTGGGAGACGCTCGACTACTTCGTGGACAAGTGCCGCGAGGCCGGCCTCGAGCCGGCGGTCTGCTTCTACGGCACGCCGCGCTGGGCCTCGGCCAAGCCGGACGACGCGCGCTTCTTCGTCCACGTCTGGGCCTACAACGCCCATCCGCCGCGGGAGCTCGCCGACTGGACGGACTTCATCGGCGCGATGGTGGATCGTTATCGCGGCGACGTCCGCATCTGGGGCGTCTGGAACGAGCCCAATCTCCCGGGCGGCTCGTGCTACTGGCACGGCACGCCTGAGGACTTCGCCGCTATGCTCAAGGCCGCGCACGCCACGATCAGGGCGCGGCAACCGGAGGCGGAGATCTGGCTCGACGGCACCGGCTCGCGCTACAGCGAATTCTACCGCCGGATCGTTCAGCTCGGGGCGGGCGGGACCTTCGACAAGTTCGGCCTGCACGGGCATGGAGCCAATCCGGCGCCGCTGGATCGCATCGACCGCGAACACGGTGTCGCGCCGCACGGTTGGGTGAATTCGGAATGGCACGCCGCGCTGCAGCGCTACAACTCGCCCGCCTACGCGATGAGCGAGCCGGCTCGGGCGCTGCGCATGACGCTGGACTTCTTGAGAATGCTGGATCTCGGCGCCTCCCGCGCTGCGTACTTCGAACCGTTCAACCTCGTCGAGAAGGAGACGCTCCGATTCCACGCCGAAGGCGGCATGCCGCTGAACCACAGCTCCGGCATCTTCCGGCAGCGTCCGTATCTGCAGCCGCAATACAACGCCGTCGTCATGGCCAACCTGGGCCGCTGGCTCTCCGGCGATGTCGCCGTCGACGCCACTTACGCCTTCGGCAACCAGCGCGCCGCGCACCTCGCGGGCACACGGCCGCTGCTCGTCTTCTGGACCACGTCCGAGCAGCCCGAGCCTCTCGATCCGCGTCTTCAGAAAGCCCTGACGGGGCGGATGATCGAGGACTGGGAGGGACGCCAGGCCGCGGCGGCGGAGGGCTTCGTCCTGAAGAGCCAGGTGCTGCACGCCGCCGATCTTGCCGAGGTCCCGGCCGACTGGCCTCGCGCCAGCGGCGTCTTCTCCCCACGTGCGGACGCGCGCCATCACCAGCCCGCCGTCGGTGC